>JAFGWQ010000086.1 GCA_016937075.1 Campylobacterales bacterium
ACCGACAAACATAGAAGCTATAGGCACCGAAGGCGGAAAACAGATAAGATATGTTGCTCAGCTTGTTCCTACAGGAGACAGGGAACTTATAGCTTTATTAGAAGAGAAAAAAGTAGTCTATGAAGGCATTATGGGCGGCGGTTTTTTCTCCGAACTCTTTGGTATGCTATTACCGATTTTAATCTTTTTTGCTATTTGGATGTTTTTAGCTAAACGCATGAGTAAAAATATGGGTGGCGGCATACTTGGAGTAGGCAAAACCGGAAAATTAGTCAATTCTGAAAAACCGGAAACAAAATTTGATGATGTAGCAGGAGCTGAAGAGGCAAAAGAAGAGGTCAAAGAGATAGTCGATTTCCTAAAATATCCGGAAAGATATATAGAACTGGGTGCAAAAATTCCAAAAGGAGTTTTGCTTGTAGGACCTCCTGGTACCGGAAAAACATTGCTTGCAAAAGCAGTAGCAGGAGAAGCCAGTGTGCCATTTTTCTCCGTTAGCGGTTCAAGTTTTATAGAGATGTTTGTAGGCGTTGGTGCAAGCAGAGTAAGAGATCTATTTGAACAAGCCAAAAAAGAAGCACCGTCTATAATATTTATAGACGAGATCGATGCTATCGGTAAAAGCCGCAACTCTGGCGGACCAATGGGTGGGAATGACGAAAGAGAACAAACACTCAATCAGTTATTGGCCGAAATGGACGGCTTTGGGACAAACACGCCTGTAATAGTACTAGCTGCTACAAACAGACCTGAAGTGCTTGACGCTGCATTGCTTCGAGCTGGCAGATTTGATAGACAAGTGCTTGTGGACAAACCTGACTATGAAGGCAGACTTGCAATTCTTAATGTTCACATTAAAGATGTCAAACTTGGATCCAATGTAGATCTAGCTATAGTAGCCAAAGCCACAGCAGGACTAGCTGGTGCAGATTTGGCAAATATCATTAACGAAGCGGCTCTTCTGGCTGGAAGAAATAACAAAAAAGAGATAGACCAAAGTGATCTTATGGAAGCTATAGAGCGAGCCTTTGTAGGACTTGAGAAAAAAAATAGAAAGATCAACGATCTTGAGAAGAAAATTGTAGCATATCACGAAAGCGGTCATGCACTTATAGCAGAACTTACTCGTGGTGCTACCAGGGTTACTAAAGTCTCTATTATTCCTAGAGGCCTTGGGGCGCTTGGATATACTTTGCATCTTCCGGAAGAAGAAAATCGTTTCTTGAAACAAAAACATGAGCTTCTTGCAGAAATTGACGTACTACTTGCAGGCCGTGCAGCAGAAGATGTCTTTTTGGGTGAGATATCAACCGGAGCTGCAAACGACTTGCAAAGAGCGACAGATATATTCAAAGCGATGATCTCAGTATACGGCATGAGTGACGTAGCAGGTCTTATGGTGTTAGAAAAATCTCAAGGCGGCGCATTTTTGGGTGGTGGACAAACCATCAAAGATTATAGTGAAAAAACAGCTGAACAAATAGACAATGCTGTAAAAAATATGCTCAATCAGCATTATGGCAACGTAAAAGATAAACTTAATTTGTATTCACAAGCAATAGAAGATATAGTAAAAGTATTACTTGAAACTGAAGTCATAGAAGGTCAAAAAGTAAGAGAAATCATCAAGGCATATGAAGAGCAAAAAGGGCTTCCTAGCTTGCTTGCTCATCCAGATGGGGACAAATCTATATCATGAAACCAAGATTAGCCTACATATTACCAAATTTTTTTACTGCATCAAGTATATTTTTGGGTATGTTAAGTATTACAAAGGCTAGTCAAGGTGAATTTGTGATTGCTTCATGGCTAATTATGATAGCAATGATTTTTGACGGCCTAGATGGCCGCATAGCAAGAGCTACAAAAACTATGAGCAATTTTGGAGCAGAATTTGACTCTTTGGCTGACATAGTAGCTTTTGGAGTCGCTCCTGCAATGCTTATATTCTTTTTTGCAGGAGACGATTTTGGTAAATTTGGTTTTTTGGTATCTGCACTTTATGTAATATTTGGTGCTTTGAGACTTGCGAGATTTAATAGCACATTGGCTGTTTCTGATCCGTCCGTTTTTATTGGTCTTCCCATCCCAGCTGCTGCCTCCCTTATTGCTATGGGGGTTTTGTTTTTTTTAAATTATGAATATGAATCTTACAAGGTTCTATTTTTGGCCATAATGCTCTTTGCTGGAGTATTAATGGTTAGCCATATACGATATCCATCACCCAAAAAAATAAAAATAAGCCACCGTTTTTTTTATAGACTTTTGGTGGTATTGACTATCGTAGCATCCATGCTATATATATACAGCATTGAAGGGCTTGCATTGCTTGTTCTTGGTTATGTATTATATGGCCCTATTCGTGCCTCGTATTATCTTATTAAAAAACTTTTCTCATCATAATAAACCAATATTAATTCTTTGTTAGACTTTTTAGTAAATTGTGTTAAAATAGCTATAATGATCTATCAAAACTAAAATTTTTCTATACTATAAGTATGGTCTTATTTATATAAAGGATTTATTGAATGATAGAGTATAGCTTAGTAAGTCATATTATCCTCTCTCTTGTTATAGGCTTTATCATTGGGTTGCAAAGAGAATTAAATAATATTTATAGAAACCGAAAAGATCTAGCAGGATCAAGAACATTTGCTCTCGTTTCTCTTTTGGGATATCTTGGTGCCTTTTTAAA
>JAFGWQ010000087.1 GCA_016937075.1 Campylobacterales bacterium
AAAGGCAAAAAAGCCTGTCTATTTCACCAAATAGGAAAATGTCTAGCTCCGTGCGAAAATAAAATAACTATCAACGAATATGCTGAAATAGTCAAGGACGCAAAAGAAAGCATCATAAAACGCCAAAACTTACTAGAAGCTTTATCTGATCGAATGATACTCTTGGCTTCACAAGAAAGATACGAAGATGCAGCCAAGCTCAGGGATGCTCAGCAAACCATCTCTTCGCTTACTCTTTTTTCTAATCTAGATACTGCTTCTTTAGAGAACTGTGATGCAATTGCCATACTTGCCTCGCATGATAGAGGAGTGATACTCAAATTATTTATCCGTGATGGAAAAGTAATTTCTAGTGATCACAGCTTCTTTAGATTTAATGAATTCTACGACCATAGCGAAGCTTATACCCAAGCAATAATATCTGCATATCAACCATATACGCCTGATGTACCCGGTTCTATAATAGTCGCTCATCCTTTTGAGAGCATGGATGAAATTGCACTGCTGCTCTCTAAAAAATTAAATAAAAAAATCACCATAACCAATCCGCAAAGAGGCTATAAAGCTAGGATCATAGAGCTTGCTCTTGCAAATGCAAAAGAATTATTGAGTCAAAAATCAAGACTTCAAGACAATAATATAGAATCAAAACTGACAACTATTTTTGAGCTTCAAGAACTTCCGCATCGCATAGAAGTGTTTGACAACTCTCACCATCAAGGAGAAGCAAGCGTGGGAGCTATGATAGTATGGAATGAAGGCGATTGGGAGAAAACCAGTTATCGAAAATATATATTAGAAGCCAAAGATGAATATGGGCAAATGAGAGAGCTGCTATCTAGGCGCATTAGTGACTTTGGAGAAAACCCACCGCCGAACCTTTGGGTTTTAGACGGCGGAGTTGCACAGCTTAATCTAGCTAAAGAACTTTTAAAAGATGCCGGGGCAAACATAGATGTCATTGCTATTGCCAAAGAAAAAATAGACGCCAAAGCCCATCGTGCAAAAGGTGCAGCAAAAGACACTATTTACACAATATACGATAAATTTTCACTATTATCGACAGATGAAAGACTTCATTTTGTGCAAAAATTAAGAGATGAAGCACATAGATATGCAATTAGTTTTCATCGTCAAAAAAAGAGAAAAATCATGATCCAAAGCCAGTTATTGGAAAAAAAAGGTATAGGAAAAGCCACGCTTGCAAAACTTTTAAATCATTTTGGTTCTTTTGAAGCTATACACAATGCGTCTTTTGAAGATATAGCTGCTATTACAAACAAAAAAATAGCATCTGCCATAAAAGAAGAGACTTAAAAACTTATTGTTTCTATTTTTTAACCTTTTTATTGTATCGTTATGTTTATAGTTTCGATATTATAATAAAAAAACCGTTCAATAATAAATAGACGGACATCGCAGAGTTCAACAATAAGGAGTTTAAATAATGTATTGCATTATTAATCAAACCAAAGACATCATAGCTGCTGACGAAGAGTTTTTTTCCCTACTAAAATCAGCAAATCTCATAGAACTTTACAAACAAATAGCTAGCGGAGCTATTGATATAGCTTTTGAAGAGGATAAGGTTACCATTGCTAATTTGGGAGACATAAGATTTTATAAAATAGAAAACTTTGAGATCAGCGGTCTATTGTCTCAAAGTAAAATCGTAAAAATCTTACCTGAAATTCCAAAAGACGAAACCAAAACCGATACAGACACCATGATGGAAACTTTTAGCGAACAAAAAGAAGAGTTATCACAATATAATGAACCTATCAAGGCAGAAGAAGATCTATCGCATGATACAAATACCGTTAATTCTGTTTTTCAAGACATCGTATTTGATGAAAGTAAAAACAACAAAGACGAACCAAGAGATACAGCACAAGATGAAACAACTTATATTAAAATAGAACCGCAAGAAAGCACTGCTGCCAATATTGAAATACAACCGCTAGAAAAAACTACTGCATATGATACTGCGATAATCAAACCGGAATCACCGACGATTGATCTGGACACGCACGAAATAAGCCAAAAAATGGGGCTTTCTAAAACTGATTATATTACTTTCCTAAAAGAATATATACAAACAGTAAAATCACTTAGAAAAGACCTTGAAAGCAAAAACAAAGATATACAAAAATCAGCCGTTGGCTTTATAGTACATCTTTCTGATGTTCTTCATTTGCCTGAAAATATATCCAACCTCGTCACAGCTCTAAGCTCATCTGCTACTCAAGAAAATATAGATGATTTCTACAACGCGATAGAGCAAATTTTGACAGACAGTGAAGAGGTAGCACAATACACCAATGATGCAAATATAAAAGAAGAGGCTGCAGATATTGTGACATTAGACACCAATGATGCCGATCTCAAACAAAAAGTTGTTGAGCCAGTAGAATTAGAAAAAGATGATTTGGCAAGCGAGATCAAAAATGAAAATTTAGAACAAGAATCTATAAGCAGTATGGATTTATCAAATATCACACCAATAAAATTTGATTTTGCACTAGATGAAACGGCCAATGCATTATCCCTGCCAAATGATATTGTCAAGGATTTTATAAAAGATTTTATTGAACAATGTCATGCAGAAGCTGCCAATTTTATAGACGCATATGAAAAAGGTGATATTGAAAGAATTAAAAAAACTGCTCGCCTACTCAAGGGGGTTGCTAGCAATTTATATATCACTCCACTTGCGCAATCACTTTTGGAGTTGCAATACAATGATGATATTAAGCAAGCGGAAGCTCTGATTAAAAAATTTTGGGCTCAGTTTGTTGCGTTTGAAGAACTTATGAAAAATGAATAAAGGCAAACAATATGACCATAAGAAATAGACTAAAACTGATAAGCTTACTGCCTATCTTGATCATGACAGTATTGGCTAGTTATTTACTATTCACTATTTACCCGCAATTTGATATAAACAATCAAGAACATTTAATATCGGCAGGTATTGGCAGCAGCATTATTGTTCTTGGATTTATATTACTTATATATGGTTATATTACTTCGAATCTAGAACTAAACGATACCGAAGAGTTGGCCAAACTTTTTAAACATATACCACAAGGTACCTCTCAAGATCAAACCGACAATGTTTTTGCCTTGAAGCTAGATACTTATAAAGGAAAAAATAAAGCCTATATTGAATTAAAAGAGTTTATAGATCATGCCAATATGGATAAAACAATAATTCATGAAGCATACAAAGCAAAACTTTTTATATCAAACAAATCTTATGAAATTAAAAAAGCAATAAATGGCATTATTGAATTTAATGAGCTTCTAAAAAGCACGGATATCAATGAGGAGCAAGAAGGGTTTATTTCAATTATTGAAAAAAACTCTAATGATCTTCTTGCTATCATAAACAATATACTTGATTTGTCTCAAATAAAAAATCTCGAAGCCGACCACGAAAAGATCATTTTTGATACGATCGAAGAGTTTGAAGACATTATAGAGAGATATGCAAAAAATGCTATTGAAAAAAATATTGATCTCAACTTTTATATAGACCCAAAGATTGGCCCAAAACTAAAAGGCAATCTTAACAAAATAAAAGAGATATTAAATAATCTATTAAGTAATGCTATCCAATTTACAAATCCAGATGGTGAAATAAATGTTGAGATCCACAAAATCAGTGAAGAGTCACATGATAATGTCGTGACAAGTATACTTGTGTTCAAAGTTCAAGACAACAGTATTGGCATGACGAAAGAAGAGCAAGAACAAATTTTTGAACCATTTGCCCAAAACCGTTTCGGACTTGCAAAATCTAATCAATTTGCACATACTATGGGTGGCCATATGGAGGTTGAAAGCGAAATAGATGCAGGCAATACTTTTTATCTTACTCTGCCTATACAAGAGATAGCAATAGAAAATTCTAATCTCGAAGATACATGCTCCAATATCAAAATCGGCCTTTATGAAGATGATAATACTTCTTCCAAACTGGCTGATTACATTAAAAATTATCTCAAATTTTTTGGCGCGAAGATAAAAATATTTAAATCTATCAAAAAAGCAAATTCACTTAGTGAAAAAGACAAATGTAAGTTTTGTTTAATAGATATTGATAAAGCTGATCCTGAAGTTATAGAATCTTTATCAACTGTCGATAAAAGCAAACTCATTGTAGTGGGCCAGCTATCAAATAAAGACAAATTGGAACAATTAGGCTTTAGCGAACAAAATATTATTTTTAAACCTGTCACTCTTTCGAAAATTAAAAGGGTCTTGTTCAACAATCAAGACACAACAATAGCCCCTGATATTGATCAAACTTCTTTAGAAGATGAAACAAGTCCATCTGATACAAAAATAGATGTAAATGATTCTAAGGTTTCTACAAATGAGATCTTAATATCCAAATCAAACGATTTGGAAAGCAAAATAATCGCAAAAGCTGCGCAAAATATGGGATATTCCGTCACAATACTAGATGATTCTGCTTTGTTGCTAGAAACATTTAAAAATGGCAAATACGATATATTAATTATAGATGAAGAAACAATAGACGAGCTTGATGATATTAATGATAACATTAATATCATAACCACAAATGTTATTGAAGAATTAAAAAGCAGGAAACCATAAATTAATTATAATAGTCATAAGCTATGTACGCTTATGACTTTACTAGTGCGATTTGCAGTACCTCTTCAATGTTTGAAACCGGAATAATATCTAAGTGGTTTTTTACTTCTGCCGGAATCTCATCTAGGTCTCTTTCAAAATTTTTAGAAGGGATCAATGCCTTTTTGACGCCTGCTTTATAAGCTGCAATTAGTTTTTCTTTAAGTCCGCCTATAGGCAATACTTTGCCGGTCAAAGTGACTTCGCCTGTCATCGCTACTTTGCTATCCACTCCTTTGCCGCTTAATATCGAAGCAATAGCCGTGACCATTGCGATACCTGCACTTGGCCCATCTTTTGGCGTGGCACCTTCCGGTACATGCAGATGCAGATCAAATCTTTTATAATATTCGATTTTCTCTTTTTCGTCTGAAACATCAATATCTTTAGCGACTTCCAATTTCTTTTGATCAATAAGTATTTTAGCTACACTATAAGCTATATGGGCCGATTCTTTCATAACATCACCAAGGCTTCCGGTAAGCTGCAATGCTCCTTTGCCTTTTAGTTTGATAGCTTCTATGATCAATACATCACCGCCTACAGCCGTCCATGCAAGACCATTTACCACACCTATTTTTGGTGCTTCATCGACTGCTACTATTTCAAATACTTTTTTCTCTGCAAAGCTTTCAAGATTTTTCATAGTTATATGAATACTTTTCTTTTTTTTGTTTTCCAACAACAGCCTAGCGCTTTTGCGCATGATGCCCGCTATTTTACGACGCAAGTTTCTTACACCTGCTTCTCTTGTATATTCTTCGATAAGAGCCTTTAGCGCATTATCTGCTATAGTAACCTCATCAATTTTAAGAGCATGCTTTTTAAGTTCTTGCGGTATCAAATATCTTTTTGCGATCTCAAATTTCTCTTTTGGAGTATAACTGCTAAGTGTTATGAACTCCATTCTATCTCTTAGAGGTGCAGGGATTTTACTAACATCATTAGCAGTTGCTATAAATATAGCTTTACTTAGATCAATATTAAAATTGAGATAATAATCTCTAAAATGAGTATTTTGCTCAGGATCCAATATCTCCAACAATACAGAAGTTGGATCTCCCCTAGATGTTCTTCCTACTTTGTCTATCTCGTCAAGCACAATGACAGGATCCATTTTTTTTGCTTCGATAAATCCTTGCACAATTCGTCCTGGCATAGCTCCTACATAAGTTCTACGATGTCCTCTGAGCTCATTTACATCCTCTAGGCCTCCTAGGGCTATACGAACAAGCGGTCTTTTTAATGCAGTAGCTATTGAATTTGCCAACGATGTCTTACCAACTCCCGGAGGTCCTGCAAAACACAAAATAGCTCCATTTGTATCTTTTGTACTCATTTTGCGCGCTTGAGCCAAAGATTTAACAGAGAAAAATTCCAATATTCTATCTTTTGGCTTTTCTAGTGCATAGTGATCATTATCCAACTCTCTAGCTACTTCGCCTACATCTACCTTTTTTTTACCAAACTTGCCAAATGGCATCTCCAATACCCATTCAAGATAACTCTGCAATATATTTGCATCTGCACTATCAGGATGCATTCTAGATAAGCGGTCTAGTTGTTTATTGATCTCTTTGTATGCATCTTCACCGACATGAGGCTTAAGAGCTTCTATCTTTTCCCTGAAAGCAGCTATCTCTTCTTCTTTTTGGGTATCGCTTCCTAGCTCTTTTTGTATTTGCTTGAGCTGTTCTTTTAGGAAATACTCTTTATTGTGTTGTTCGATCTTTGTATTAACTTTATTTCGGATCTCTTTTTGGACTTTGGCTGCTTCTACCTGAGCATTTATGATGTCAATAAGTGAAATGAGACGCTTTTCTATATCGTTTTCTATATAAATTCTATAGGCACTGTTTTTATCCAACTTTAGCATTGAAGAGACCAGATCTGCTATGCGATACGGCTCACCATTATCCTCTATTGCTCTTACGAGATCTATCGGAAAATTTGTATTGATAGATGATAATGTTTTTACCCCATCCCTAAGAATATCCATAAGGGCATCTATTTTTAATTGATTATACGGCAATGGCTCTATTACAGACACTAAGGCTTTATTGAATTCTGCATCTTCAAAAGTTATAATTTCTCCTTTTGACAAGCCTTGAAAAAGTATCTTGACTCTGCCATCGGGCAATTGTACTTTGCGCATAATTGAACCTATGACGCCGATTTTGTACAAATCATCATGGTCTCTTTTGCCTTCTTTACCGCTTTTTGAACTTACTACAAACAATAAAGAGTTATTTTCCATAGCAAACGACGCTGCGTCAATATCTTTTTGTGATGCCAAAAAGATAGGGCTTATCATAAATGGATATAAAAAAATCTCGTCTTCTACAACAACAGGAAGTGATGCCGGAAAAGAATCATAATCACTTAAATGCATAAGTATTTTCTCCTTTTGATATATTTGTTTAAAAAAAATATTCTAAATTATTAAAACATAAAATCAAAAAAACCTTGTTTAGGCATACCAATATCTTCCATTTTAATAGGATATGCATTATTTTTTTCTCTATAAATTCTAGCAGCTTCTTCTTTGCCTGTACGGTCATACAAAGAAGCTATATTTTCATTTAATAGATATTGTCCCATTTTAAGGCGTATAAGCATGTTGTCTACCAATGGGGCATATTGTGAATTTGGATAGGTGAGCAGATAATTTTCTCCTTTGACTATGGTATCTATTATAAGTTTTTGGTCTCTATAGTATTTTTTGATACCCAAAAAAGAAGCTTTTATTTTCATAAATTCTACATATTCAGCCATACTAAAACCGCCGTATCTTTTTATATATTCGTCAAAAAAATAACCTGCTAGCAGATACTCTTCTTTATCCATATGTGCATGAGCCAACATTATAGTAGATGTCTCTATCATTGGAGATCTTGGATGCTCACTTTTAAGCGATACAAAATATTTATCTGCTTTGTCAAGACTATTTTTGGCTATACTATCACCTATTTTTTGATACCAATATTCGGCACTTTTGCCATATTCTTCAACTTTGTTTTTAGACGAACATCCGCCAAAAACCAATGCAGTTGCCAAAAATACTATGTGTAACCATATTTGTCTAGTTTTCATCACAAATTACCTCTATTATCTTTTATTGTATCCTAGTATCATACCCAAAAAAGGTAAAAAGTTTATGATTTTCGTTACAATACTTATAACAGAATCATTCAATTCGCACTAGATCATATTTGATAGGGTATTTAACGATAAATAGATCAAATCTTTAGCGTTTAAAGTCCATTTAGAATGATAAAGTTGAAAAGAATTTAATTTTTTAAGGAGAATCGATGAAGCTAACCATTATAGGAAGCGGCTCAATGGCTACAGCACTAAGCATAGGGCTTCAAAAACATTATGAATTAGAGGTTGTTGCCAAAGATATATCAAAAGCCAAACTTCTTGCTTCCAAACTAAATAAACCGCTAGACATCTATCCTCTAAACAATTATGACATTACCGGCAAAACCATACTTTTGTGTGTAAAGCCTTATGCGCTAGATGAAGTAGCTGCGAATTTAAAAGGAGAGGCAACTTCTCTTATATCTATATTGGCAAGCACCCCTATCAAAACTTTGTTCGATGCTATAAATGCAAAACACATAGTTCGAGCTATGCCGAATGTTTCAGCTGCCTTTGGAGCTTCTACTACTACGCTTGTGGGTTCTCATGATTTAAAAAATGAAGCTTTAAAGATATTTGAAAGCATAGGAGATGCATTTTGGCTTAAGAGTGAAAAAGAGCTTGACATAGCTACGGCTATCGCGGGAAGCGGGCCAGCATATTTAGCGCTCATTGCTGAAGCAATGATGGATGGTGGAGTTAAACAAGGGCTTCAAAGAGACGATAGTATGAAATTGGTTCGCTCACTGTTTAAAGGTTTTGCGCCACTATTGGCCAACTCACATCCGGCACTTATCAAAGATAGCGTAATGAGTCCTGCCGGCACGACTGCGGCTGGATATGCTGCGTTAGAAGAATGTGGCGTAAGGGATGCATTTATAAAAGCTATTGAGTGTGCATATAAAGTTACACAGAAGAAATAAAACAGTTATTTTGTCGCTCCATATGCTTCGCTTTGTGTAATAATTGAATCATGAGATAAATTTAGAATAAGTGGGATCTACGCCTTGTGCTTGGATGACGGGCGGCTCATCCTTCTGCCTTCTCTTAATAAATCTTTAATTGATTTCCTACTATTATTATATATAAGCTGTACACTAGCGGAGTTTGGTACCAAAAGGAGATAAAACGAAAACTTTTCAAGCTTCAAAAAAATGGCTACTCGCCATAGTACCATTGGTTTTTTTGAGTCTAGCGATATGGGCACTCGCAGACGAAAATCCGCCTCTGCCTATAGTCAATAATGCAGATGATCTTTGTTATGAGCAACCTACCGAACAAGGGTTGATTTGTCTACTTGGAATATGTTTATTTCACAAAGAAACCGTACCTATTCGAAACCGAGGTGTAGAAAATTTAACAAATGTACAAGCTATTCTCGGCCAAACCAGCATTCTAAACCTTTCTTTGCTAAATTACGATTGCGGTATAGACAATACAAGCGGTTTTAACCATGATTGCGATTATAAAGATTTACTTGACCCGCTTTTAGAACTTGATTGGCTGGCGGCACTTTCTCTGTTTCAAGGCGGTATAGTGTATGACATGCCCGATTATGGAGTAGATAATCTTCATTCTATTTATGCACAGGCTCTTTTAGAGATAGATCTATTTGGTGGACAAAACCTTTATGGTACGTATGTCAAAAATGGAGTACAGTATAGAGGGCGTATAGAATCATGTAGCGCTATGCCGATTTCGGTGTATGGCAAATTTAATGTTGAGAGAAACACGGCTGATTATACCAACGGGGATTATAGGCTCTATACTCAAGTAGCAGGCAAACCGTTTAATCTCCAAGCTGTTTTTTATGCAGATGACTTCATAACAAAAACTGCATTTGACGGCGATACCCAAGTAGAGCTTGTCGATGCCGGCGTTGTGAGCGAAACATCCTATACTCCCGCAAACTGCAGAAGCTTCAAATCAATTGATACAAATCAAACCGTATATTTAAAAAATCAGTCAACCGAAGCATTTTCTCTAACCTCAAATAAAGCTATTAAAAATGCTGCAATGCGACTATGGGTTTTCAAATATGGTGATGACAGCATAGTTGATTATCATTGTGAGCCAGCAGCGTGTTATAAAAGTATTTATACCCTTTATTACAAAAGATATAACGATTTTACATGCGCTAATTTCTGCAAAACCGACAATGACGACAGAGAATGTCAACAATGCCTAGTAGCACATCATTCATATGCATACTGCTCTAGAGACAACTTTTCGGTCCGTCCAGATGGACTTAAACTTAGAGTCGGAGATAACAATCAAGGCGCAAACGGAACAACAAAATGGATAACAAACAACCAAAATAATCCAGCCACAAAAACCCTGACAAGCGGGTATAATTATCCGATAGAGATAAATGCTACCAAATACAATTCTAACGCTCTTGCAGCAGGCTATACCAATATCAAAACAAATGAAACTATCATACTAAATAGTGACCTTAGCCTTGCTAAAGCCGCCGGAAATCTGCTAGCACTTGCATTTAACGGTAACACTGTGGCATGCAATGATACCACGCATAGACAACTGAAAACAGGTGTAATGCTTAGCGGTACAAATGGTGCAATAGATTTATTGCGCAGAGACAATACCGGAACTTACGATCTCTGGATGGCTGATAATGTTTGGACACGAGTAGATTGGGATACTGCTATAAAGCCAAACTTTCCGGGATTTGCAAATCTAACAGATTGCATAACAGACAGCGGTAATTCCGAAGGTGATAAGGTAGGATGTACCACCGGTTCTGATAAAGGCACCGCAAGTTTTAGCAATATACCTATTCATTTTGTACCGTACAGCATCAGTGTATCAAATCTAGATATCGGCAATTTGCCTAGAAATGGAGCATCTAATTGGCTCTATATGAGTGATCTCAGACAAACCCCTGCAATGGCAGTTGATCTAAGCGGAACAATAAGTGCAGTAAATTATAACGGCAGTATCACTACCAATTTTGTAAATGGCTGCGAAGCTCAAAATGTCAATCTGCAGCTTGATTTTAACAGTTCGGCTTCGGACGTGATGATAACCGAAAATCTAAGCGACCATACGCAAGAAAATATTCAGCTTGGATATAGACTTGAGCTTAATAATGATGGAAACTATACTTATGGGGATGTCAATAAAACTTCTTTTATCTTTGTTTCAAAAACTAAATTTTTTAAAGACAACAATGGCACTGCTGCTTTGCAGATACTTTATAATATACCAAAGATTTGGGATAAAGTACTAAATCCTGTTCGCATATTGTATAATAAATTAAAGTCTATGCTTATAAATGATGTCGGCTCGGCCATAAGCGCATCGGCAAATATGATCGATAATTTTTATATTGAAGGTAACAATACATACAACCGAGCCTATACGTTCTTTTATAGCAGAGTATTTAATCCCTATTCAAAAGATATGCCTACAGTGCTAACATTAAATACGCAGACCACTATGTCCGTATTGGCTTATTGTGATCAAAATTGCACTCAGTACAGTAGCATATTGGACACATTGGGCAATGCTCCTGATACCAATTGGTATAGAGTAAAAGAACATTTGCCGCATAGTATGGGATGGATACAAAATCTAAGTCCAAACAAAGCTGCAACATCTATTGTACCAAAGACCGATATAGCATTTGTAAACAATGGCATCACCGACCCTGTAACTATCGGTTATCCTATGGATGGGCGCACACAAATAGTACGCATCACCATAGAGCCTGATTTGTGGCTCAAATATCATTCAGATCCTGCACAAAACGGAAATCCATATTTTGATATCAAATTTGCCTCACCATCTTACGAATGGTTTGGGGTAGGCAAAACAGGCAATGTAATAGATACAAAACCTACACCAAATCCAAACAGGCTATCATGGTAAGAAAAATAAATAT
>JAFGWQ010000088.1 GCA_016937075.1 Campylobacterales bacterium
AGGTAGAAATTCGATCGCACCTATATCAAGAATATCAATAGGCTTTAATATCTCTTCACTCACTTCTCCTATGAGCGCAAAAGCGATAGGAAGTTTCATATCTACATTGGCCAGATGGGCAGTGGTGGAGCCGTCACAAAATTCTACCAAAGCATGAACAATAGATTTTTTTTCTACCACTGCATCTATATTATTGGTATTAAATAACCATTTTGCTTCTAAGAGCTCAAATAATTTATTGGTCATGGTGGCACTATCAATGGTGATCTTGTCCCCCATAGACCAAGTTGGATGATTGAGTGCATCTGCAAATGATGCTTGCTTGATATCCTCTAGCTTCCAGTTGCGAAATGCTCCACCGCTAGCGGTGATATAGAGTTTGTTCACCGGACGGTGATTTAATAGATACCAAAGTCCAAAATGTTCACTGTCTATAGGTGTAATGCGTGAAGTATCAAGCAAGTGCCCGGCAACCACGAGCGATTCTTTATTTGCAAGCGCTACTTTTTTGCCAAGCTTCAAAGATTCCATGGTGGGTCTAAGGCCCGCATATCCGACTAGGGCATTTACTACAGTTTGGCTTTCGCATAACGATAAAAGCTCTACAATACCTTCTTCTCCGCAAAAGATACGCTCATGATTTACTTTGTGGCGATCAGCGCATGAGCCGATAGCTACATATTTTGGTTTAAAAGCCGCTATTTGTTCATTGAGCAGAGCTATATTATTTCCTGCTACGAGCGCCTCGACCTTGATATCAAAACGCGTAGCGATTTGAAGTGTATTGACTCCAATGGAGCCAGTAGAACCTAAGAGTACTATCATTTATGAAGGCAATGCACGAAGAGCTATAACCATCATGACCACTCCAAATAGATATCCGTCAATTCTGTCAAGCATGCCGCCGTGCCCAGGTAATACATTGCCGCTATCTTTGACTCCGGCTTCTCTCTTGAGGTAGCTTTCAAATAAATCTCCAAAAATTGCCGCTATTGACATGGAGAATGTAACCAATATTGCTTTTGTTAGATTGTAGTCTTTGTATCCTATAAAAGCCCCGATAGCAGTAGCTATGACAACTCCGCCTATTACACCTTCTAGCGTTTTGTTTGGTGAAGTAGTAGAAAATTGGGTTTTGCCTATGGTTTTCCCGACGAAAAATGCTCCGATATCAGTCAAAGCTACGGTAATGAGTAGCCACAACATTGCCCAAATACCAAAATCATTATATAACATCAAGAAAAATAATACACCGATAGTCGGATATAAGAACGGTAATAAAAGACGCTTGTCAAAATTATGAAAATATGCAAGTGATCCGGCAAATATAATGGCTATAAAAAAGAAAAGGTCATCGGGACTCGGATAGAAATAAGCCACTATCCAAATAAATGCAGCCCAGAAATATGCTGATGGGGCTTCGATACCATATAGTTTCATGGCTTCATAAAAAGCAAACATATAAACGATACCCAAAAAGATCCACATGATAGGAAAGCTGTCAAGCCATCCAATAAGCGAAACTATTGCCAACAGAACAAGACCTGTTATCCATCTCTCTTGATGATCCGTAAAAAGGTGTTTCATATACTTTTTCCTTGAGTATCAGAATTTAATGATTATACCATAAATAGCGTTAACTTCTTATTTCTACGCCTTCTTTGGTGATGATGATCGTCTCATAATTGGTATACAAGACATTAGCTTCTTCTTGCGTTTTGACAAACTTTCTCTTTGTAAAATCAACCTTATATTCTCCGGCTTTATCGGTAGAAAAATCTACACAAAGCTTGGCCGCGCTTTTTATTACACTTCCCGGAATGGATTGTTTGTCTGTTTTTATTATGACATGAGATGACGGAACGCCTTGTATATGCATCCATACATCATTTGCTTTTGCAAGAGAGAGAAGTTTTTTGTTCTCTTTTTTATTGCGTCCTATGAGGACTTTGTAGCCTTCGAGCCAGATGATTTGTGAATCATCAGTTTTTTTCTTTTCTTTCTTTTGTCCGGATTTTTGAGGCATAAACGGTATCAACTGTTCTGTGCTTGTCGCATCATCGATCAACTCAAGCAATGTTTTATAAAACGATACTTTACTTTGTAGATTTTCTCTTTCGATATGCACATGCACGGCTTTATTTTTAGCTTTTTTTGCCATTGTAAAAAAGTATTCTCCCATACGGTTTGTTGAGATATGTTTTGGCAGATTTATAGTGATGAGGTTGCCTTCAAAATCATGAGTTTTTAGCTCTGTATCATAAGCTTTGATATTGTGTAGGTTAGCTAAAACTATTGAGCCGTAAAGATTGTATTTTTCATACTCTTTTTGCAAAGATGCTTCGCTTGGCAAAGAAAATAGCAGCTTATGTAGTTTATCGTATTTTTTTCGTGTGGCATTGCTAAGATTTAGTTTGATATTGCTAAGTGCCCTTGCCTCCAAAGACCGATAATTTTTTTCTAACAGATCTTCAATATTTACAATATCTACCGGCATAGTTTGTTTACGCAAAGGCAAGTCAAGAAGCTCTACGCCGGGCCTAATAATCCTAAAAGATTTACCGGCGTCTATATGCCTGAGTGCTTCTATGATGATCTTGTTTTCATCTAGCAATATAACATTGGTATGACGGCCGGTAAATTCAAATTGAAGTATAATAGTTTGAATTTTGTATTTATTTTTCGTTTGCAGCGTAAAGCACAACACTCTATCATTTGGCAGTACTTTTATATCTAGAATTTTGCTGTATGAGACAAGCGATTCAAGCAGGTTGTCAAACGGAGCATTGTAGTTTTGCGAGTATGGAGCCTGCGGGGCTCTATAAACCATACTCTCGCCTCTGGTCATGACAAAACCGTATTCGAATTCTTTGTCAAATCTCAAAGAGACAGTATTGTCTCCTATGCGTTTTGCTTTGAAAATAGTATCAAATTGCATAAGATGTTTTTGTAGGGCTATAAGCTCTCCATATTTCACGCGTACTCCTTGGGTTGAGGCGTATTTTACCATAATATGGTATAATTGCCCAATTTTATGCAAGGAACTAGTTATGGGACAAACCATTACAGAAAAGATTTTTTCCGCTCACGCAGGGCGTGATGTAAAAGCAGGAGAGATCGTACGAGTCGATATAGACATGATCATAGGAAATGATATCACAACACCTATTTCAATAAGAGCATTTGAAGAGAGCGGAGCTACAAAACTTGCTCGTCCTGATAATTTTTGTATCGTTATGGATCACTATATTCCGGCCAAGGATATAGCTTCGGCAAATCAAGCTAAGATCAGCAGAGACTTTGCCTATAAGCATGATATGAAGTACTTTTTTGATGAAAAGGATATGGGTATTGAGCATGCGCTTTTGCCTGAAAAAGGCTTGGTGATACCAGGCGATGTCATCATAGGAGCTGATTCGCATACCTGTACTCACGGGGCGTTGGGTGCTTTTAGTACCGGTATGGGAAGTACTGATCTGGCATTTGGTATGATAACAGGCGGCAACTGGTTTAAAGTACCAGAATCCATCAAAGTAGAACTCAAAGGCAAACCCGCTAAACATATATACGGCAAAGATATTATTTTGGAGCTTATCCGCCTTATAGGCGTTGACGGAGCTTTGTATCAAGCTCTTGAATTTACAGGCGATGCTATAGCATATCTTGGTATGGATGATAGATTTTCTATCTGCAATATGGCTATCGAAGCAGGCGCAAAATCAGGAATAATTGCTGTCGATGAGGTAACTTTGGCATATCTTGAAGAGAGACGCAAAGCAAATAACGGATTAAGAGCAGAACCTAAGATCTATCATTCTGATAGTGATGCTGTTTACAGTCAAGTGATCACTATAGACGTAAGCAAGCTTTCCCCGGTTATTGCGTATCCGTTCTTGCCGTCAAACGGTAAAAGCGTAGAACAGGCTGTAGCTGATGATATCAAGATCGACCAAGTAATGATAGGAAGCTGTACTAATGGAAGAATCGAAGATCTGCGTATAGCAGCCGAGATCATGAAAGGCAAAAGAGTAGCTCGTCACACTCGTATGATAGTCACTCCGGCTACACAAAAGATATTGCTTCAAGCACAACACGAAGGGCTTATCGATATTCTCATAGAAGCCGGTGCCGTTGTGAGTAATCCGACTTGCGGCGCGTGCCTTGGAGGATATATGGGGATATTGGGTGATGGCGAGAAATGTGTCGCCACAACGAACAGAAACTTCGTAGGACGCATGGGAGCTAGATCAAGCGAGATCTATTTGGCAAACTCTGCCGTGGCAGCTGCAAGTGCAATTGCCGGGAAAATCGTCGATCCTAGATAGATTCTGGTCATCCTGAATTTATTTCAGGATTTAAATATTGTTATTTATACTTTTCTTTTTATAAAGAAAAGTACCAAAAGAAAATCGTCACCACTCACGAATCGCGACGCTAGATTTTTGCGACATATGCTCAAAATATAGCTGCTTTTTGAGCGCTCGGGTGACAATTTATCTATTTTATGGATTGCTTCTTTACTTCATTCATCGCAATGACTGTCACTATGAGCGTAGCGCGGCAGTCCACTCTCTAAATATTTTTGTTTTCAAAATTATTATTTGATAGTATGTTATAATATAACAAATATGGAATTGGTGAAATATGAAAAAAATTATATGCACCGCCCTTGTGTGGATGTTCGTAGGAGTTACTTGTATCTTTGCTAAAGGCGTTTTAGCCGGTACCGAAATAAGCAATTTTGCTACATTGCAGTATGAAATTAATGGAACTCCTTATACTGCTGATAGCAATAC
>JAFGWQ010000089.1 GCA_016937075.1 Campylobacterales bacterium
AATTTGAAAAAAGATACAATGAAAATGTTAAAAATGAAGAGGTGTTAGTTGAATAGGTTTTTGTCTACAGAATTGGGGACATTCCACCCTTTCTTGTAATAACTATTGCCTAAATTATACCAATCTTGTGGTGTTTTGTTTAATAAAGTTAAAATGGCTATACTTTTGCTGTATTGCCTATCTTGATACGCCTTTCTAGCATTATGCCTGTCTATAAAATCAAACCGATCAGCATGGGTTAAAGTAAATAAAAATAACGATATATATACAACTTTTATCATTTTTTTATCCTTTTTGGCAATGAGCTCCATGCTGCTAAAAGCAAAATAAGCGACAAAGCAAGCGGGTAATAAAATAACTCTTTTTGATCTTTGTATGAAATAAACTTATCTCGATTATCGGCATTATAGCTGTTTAAAAAATCCACTAACTCTTTTGAATCCTTATTAGCATTAGCGGGGACAATAAAGAATTTAATATCATTCTTGCTTAACAAGCTCGTAAAATCCTCTGGAATATCTTCATTTATATCATTACTGATAATAATAGCTATCTTGTTTGTTTTGTTTTTAGTAAGAACAATTATCAATTCTCCAAGAGCTCTAAAATTTCTAATATTATTTTTCACATATCTATTATCTATGCCATCTACCATCTCTTCTAAAGCAAATTTATCGTCCGTAAACGGAGATACCAAAAAAGCATTGTTTGCAAATGCCGTTAATGCCACCTCATCATTACTCATATTTTGTAATAATATTTTTGTTTTTTGTTTCACATCATCCAATTTATTGCGATCATTATCTGCTCTTTCATTTGAATCGGATATATCAAGAGATAATACAATGTTTGATCTTTGCAAAGATATTTTTTTTTCTCCTATATCAACAATAGGTCTTGCCATTGCGATTATCATCATAAATAGTGCTAAAAAAAATAGAATATTTCTTGCTACTTGCGGCAAACTATCTTTGTTTGCGCGGAGTTTATCGAGTATTTGCGGTTCAAACAATCTATCTAATCTGCTTTTATTTGTGACTACCAATACGGCTAAAATAAAAAATGGGATGATCAAGATCCAAAAGAGATACGGATAGACAAAATAAACCATTCTACATTCCCTTAATATTGCGGATATATATCCAAATCAACAAACTTAGCCAAGCTACAAAAAGTGGGTATAAATATAAATAGATATAGTTTTCCTCTTCATTAAAAGCAGCACCTTCTCTTCTGTCTATTTCGTTATATATTTTGGACAATTCGGATGTATCCACAGCTTCATATGCCATACCGCGACCTGCTTTTGCTAACTCATGAAGATAAAAAGCATCATAGCCGTTGCCATAACCTATGGCATAAAACTTAATAGGAAATTTTGATATCAACGACAATAGATCATCTTTATGAATATTACTTTTATTATCAATACTTCCTGTAAGCAAAATAACCATTTTTGTTTTTGACTTGCTTCGGGAGAGCATGCCGTAGCTTTTGGTTATTGCATCATTAATGGCACTCATATGGCCTGCCATTCCAAGCTCTTGTGATTTTACAATGGATTTTAAAATTTCAATATCTGCAGTTATCGGTGATGCGATCAGTGCATTATCTCCGAATGTCACCAAGCCTATATTATTACTTGTTCTTTTTGATATGAAAGCATCCATTTCTTGTTTTGCTTTGTCAAATTTAGTGTCTTTCATAGAATCACTTGCATCAAGTATGAGGACCATGTCCATATCGTGTTTTTTTTCGAAATATTGATCTGTGCTGACTACCGGTGAAGCCAAAGCTATGATAGCAGACGATACACCTATCCATTTTAGTATATGAAGGATTGGCGTTCTGTTTTTTCCGTTCAGAAGCAACAAAGAGACATGAGGGAAAAAAATAGCTTCGCTCTGCTCTTTGCACCATTTATCGCATGCGATAAAAACTAATATCAAAATTAATGCCCATGGATATTCAAAACTAAACATCTAACACCTGAATCAAAAGTTCATAATACACCAAAGTCTCATCATTAACCGGAGGCACATCTTTTTTGTATTTATATTCTAGCAGCATGGGTTCAAGCTGACTGAGTATCTCTATACTTCTAGGATCTTTTGCCAATATTCTTCCATAATAGCTTACTTTATATGCTGCATTTTTAGGATTTGACCAATCTACACTTTTGATGGCATTTAGGTATTGTTTTCTTAAATTCTGTTTTCTGCTACTAAGCCATCGCGATATTCCCCACCATGCAATACTAATAAATAAAAACAACAACAATGTCATTGCAGCTATAAATCCCCAATAAAGCCATTCGGCATTTGTCAAGTAGGGTTTAATGTCTTTTAACTCTTCAACCATTTATCATATACTATTTAATAATTTTAGATATACATCTTCATGTGTATAAATTTTTAGCATTCTAATACCGTATTTTTTGCAATTAGTTACCAATTTGTCATCATTTTCAATCAATGAACTACGATAATTAAATATTGCATTATCATCCACGCTACCAAAAAAACCTTGAGTACTTTCCATGTCGATCAATTGTATCAAACCAAGCTCTTGCGGATTTTCTTCAAATCTATCCCTGAT
>JAFGWQ010000090.1 GCA_016937075.1 Campylobacterales bacterium
ATATGGATAGAAATAGGCGTGATCTTGGGTGCTAGGCTTGGTTATGTGTTATTTTATGACCCTACATTTTATTATATCTCAAATCCATGGAAAATATTTAGCCCGTTTGATGCAGGCGGTAATTTTGTTGGCATTAGCGGTATGAGTTACCACGGAGCAGTTGTCGGAGCGGTTTTGGCTACATATCTTTATGGTCGCAAACATCCACAGTATATATTTAAATTGCTTGACATAACAGCGTTGGGTATCCCGGTAGGGTATGTATTTGGCCGTATAGGAAATTTCCTTAATCAAGAGTTGATAGGCGGCATGACAGATGTATCATGGGGGATTTATGTAGATGGTGTACTTCGTCATCCTTCTCAACTGTATGAAGCATTTTTAGAGGGCATAGTGATAGCAGTTATTCTTTTTTTGATTCGCCACAAAAAGCCATTTGAAGGCGCTATGATAGGTTGGTACGGCATGCTTTATGGAATGATGCGTTTCGTAGTAGAGTTTTTTAGGATGCCTGATGTGCAGCTCGGTTATGTGTGTTGCGGATGGATGAGTATGGGGCAAGTCATGAGTTTGGCTATGATGCTTTTCTTTTTGGGTATATATTTTGTATTAAAGAAGGTAGGAGGCAGAAGGTAGAAGGCAGAAGGGAGAAGGGAGAAGGGAGAAGGGTGGCGCAGGGATGTATTTATTTGTAAACACCCCCTTAATTATTGTCCGAATAAATCGCTTTGGCTATATGGATTTTGGAGTCTGAAATATTCATAGCTTTTTTGAGTCGCGATTCGTCCTCTGGCGGTTCTCTCGATAAAGCCATTGGCGATGAGATAAGGTTCTATAACGTCTTCTATGGTGCCCTCATCCTCGCTTAGAGCAGCTCCTATAGTACTTAGCCCCATCGGCCTGCCTTTTGCACTCATAAGAAGTTCAAGCAATCTGATATCTTGTTCGTCAAATCCTAAATGATTGACTCCAAGCTCGTCTAAAGCATATTGGGTAGTTTTGAGCGTGATCTCGCTTTCATCAGCTACTTCAGCAAAATCTCTCACTCTTTTGAGGAGTCTAAGGGCAATTCTGGGAGTCCCTCTGCTTCTTTTGGCTATTTCAAAAGCAGATTCCCGTTTGGTATTTTTGCCAAGTTTAACCGCGGCCTGTTCGACGATAAGGGCAAGTTCGTCGGGTGCATAAAATTGCATACGAAAATGCATACCGAATCTCTCCCTAAGAGGGTTTGAAAGCATACCCGCTCTAGTGGTAGCCCCAATAAGTGTAAATCTAGGCAAATCAATCTTCACTGATTGGGCAGCAGGACCTGAACCAATGATAATATCAAGTCTAAAATCCTCCATGGCAGGATAGAGTATCTCTTCAATAGCTGGACTCATACGATGGATCTCGTCTATAAAAAGAACATCTCCTTCTTCTATGTTGGTAAGCAATGCAGCCAAATCGCCGGCTTTTTCTATCATTGGAGCTGCCGTAGTTTTTATAGAAGCGTGCATCTCTAGAGCTATCAAGTTTGCTAATGTGGTTTTGCCTAACCCTGGAGGGCCAAAAAACAAAATATGGTCTAAAGCTTCGAGCCGTTTTTTACTGGCTTCAATAAAAACTTGCAGGTTTTTTTTGATCTTCTCTTGACCTATATACTCTTCCCACAATACAGGCCGCAAAGAGACTTCCATATTGGAATCGCTCTCAAATTTTTCTATTTCTACGATTCGCTGCATCTATTTTTTAGTCTTCATAGGTATTGTTTGTTTTGCTTTTGGCTTGATAACGGCTATACGGTTTATTACCGTCCCTTTTTTAACTAAAGAATTAGCTATTGCACTAGCAAGATATTTTTGTTTTTCAGTAATTGTCGTCCCGGTCAGAAGTATACCGTTTGGAGCGACTTCAGCATAAATGTTTGAACCTTCAAGCTCTTTGCAATGATTTAATTTTTTTTCTATATCTCTAGTAAGAAAATTTGTAACCCTGGTTGGGGCCTTTTTTGTAGCAGTTATTGTACCGTTTGTCGCAGAACATCCGCTTATCAACCATGTTATACTAATTAAAAGTATACTACTAATAAGTGTTTTTCTCATCCGCTTTCCTAGTATCTAAAATTTTCATCCGGAAATATTCCACTTCTAACTTCGTGGGCATATTGTTTCACGGCATCTTTGACTTGGTTGCTGCCATTTGCATATTTTTTTACAAATTTTGGTACAAATTTTTCAAAAAGCCCAAGCAGATCACTCCATACTAGTACTTGGCCATCTACACCGTTCCCCGCACCTATTCCAATTGTAGGAATGCTCAGTGTCTTAGTGAGTTTTGTAGCAACTCCAGATTTAACACCTTCCACTATGATCGCAACTGCACCGGCTTCTTGAAGGGCTAACGCATCAGCAATGATACTTTGTTCTTCTTCTTCGGTTTTGCCTTTTACGCTATATCCGCCTTCGCTTCTGGCACTTTGAGGTTTCAAGCCGACATGACCGAACACCGCTATAGCATTATCCGTAAGGTATCTTACTATGTCAGCTTTTTCTTTACCGCCTTCTATCTTAATTGCATCTGCTAATGTTTCTTGGTAAACTTTGACGGCATTTTTTAGTGCTTGTTTTTTATCCATATAGCTGCCAAATGGCATATCAACAAGCAAAAAGCTTTTCTTTGCCCCTCTTTGTACTGCTTGTGTATGATAGATCATTTGATCAAGCGTAACACTTAGAGTATCAGGCTTGCCGGCAAAACTCATATTAAGGCTATCTCCTATGAGAATTACATCTACGTATTCATCAAATAAAGAGGCAAATAAAGCATCATATGCAGTTATCATTACGATATTTTGATTGCCCTTCATGGATTGAAGAGTTTTGAGTGTAACTTTTTTATTCAAAGATATCCCTTTTGTATTTTATTATCGCATCAAGTAATTACCTAAAGCTTCGATATTTACATCACACGTTCATTTAGACTCTATTTTATCAAAAAAAAGTATAATATCATCATTGATTTCATACACAAAAGAGAAAAATTGAAAAATTTAGTCGCGTATATTACTACAGGATTTCCATCGCTTGAATTTACAATTGATGCAGCACATACTTTGCATGAAGCAGGAGTCGACAGTTTGGAGCTCGGTGTTCCGTTTTCCGATCCTGTAGCCGATGGACCTATTATTGAGTATGCAAATCTACTTTCACTCAAAAATGGCTTTAAGATAGATCAACTGTTTGATCTATCCAGGCAGATCGCTCCCGTGATCGATACTTTATGGATGGGTTACTTTAACTCATTTTATCATAAAGGTTTTGACACTTTTATAGCCGAGGCCAAACGATCGGGTTTGAGCGGATTTATCATCCCTGATCTGCCGTATGAAGAGGCAGCACCGTATCAAAAGCTAATGAGAGAAAATAGCATGACACTTATTGACTTTATTGCGCCTACTGATACTCCCGAGCGTATAGCCATGATATCTAAAAATGCTCAGAAATTTATTTATTTGGTTGCATATGCCGGAATCACAGGAAGCGGGAAAGCAGAATCGCTTGATGACATAATATCAAATATTCGTATGCATACCGACACACCGATTTATGTAGGTTTCGGTGTGGATGAGAATACTGCCAAAGATAAAGCTAAGGGCGTAGATGGAGTGATAGTAGGTTCTGCATTAGTCAAAGTGCTTTTAGATGAACATCTGAGCAATAAAGAAAAACTAACCAAAATCGGTCAGATCGCTAAAAATATAAAAGAGAAGATAAACGAATAAGGGGGGGGTGCTGATTAGGCAAGAAAGCCTAGTCAACAGTAGAAAATTATTTTATATCTTTATCGAGATTGTCTTTGATGGCAAATAACAAAAATATAACCAAAGCACCCATCACTACAGTTACAATCTCTTGAAACATACTACTAAGCCCGGCAAAAAAACCGACATTTGCCATATCTGACAAGCCTCCAATGACAGCAGCTACCAAACCAACTACTACAAAGATAGTTACGACTACTTCTCCAAAACCAAGTACTACTTCTCTTACTTGATGAGTGATGGGTTCAAAAAAACCTACAGTTTTTTCTGTGGCATTAGTTAATGTTTCAGTGAAATGTACTCTCGCTTCGTTTGCGTCATGAGCAAATTCTTCGATTTTTTCTTTTGCTGAAGCAGTAGCTTTCTTGGCTTTAGCTCCAAGTTCATCTGCTCCTTCTTTTAATTCTTCTTTAAGTTCGTTTGCTTTATCTTTGATATCCGACATCTTCTATCCTTATGATTTTTTTATGCTTTTGTTGTTTTTGAAGCTGTAGCGCTGCTGGTAGCTTTTTTGGCTGTTGCACTTGCAGTCTTTTTGGCTGTTGCACTTGCAGTCTTTTTGGCTGTTGCACTTGCAGTCTTTTTGGCTGTGGCAGTAGCTTTCTTAGCTTTGGCTTTTGCTTCCTCGGCCAATTCGTTCAGCTCATCTAAGCCTTCATTGGCTGCGGCTTTAGCCTTTTTTGCTACACTGCTTGCAGTCTTTTTGGCTGCGGCAGTAGCTTTTCTAGCTTTAACTTTTGCTTCCTCTGCCAATTCATTCAACTCCTCAATGCCTTCATCTGCTGCGGCTTTAACTTTTTTAGCTGTTGCACTTGCAGTCTTTTTGGCCGTGGCAGTAGCTTTTCTCGCTTTAACTTTTGCTTCCTCGGCCAACTTGTTCAACTCTTCTATGCCTTCTTCTGCAGCAGCCTTAGCCTTTTGAGCCAATTCGCCTAACTCCTCCATGCTCTCATCGGCTGCTTTTTTAGCCTTTTTGCCAAGTTCTGTAGCATTTTTTTCAAGATCTTTTGCTACTCCCGCGGTACTCTTTTCAGCTTTTCCAAATATTTTTTTAATAAAACCAAACATTGTAACACTCCTTTGGTGTGCAGTTTAATTACCAAGTGCGATAATAACGATTATAACATAAATTCCACAAATATATCTTTATAAATTACACGTCATAATTATTTTTCTCAATGCAACCTTTTAGCGACCATTTGGTACAATATTCCAATATGATTTAAAGAGGTTTATTATTATGTTTGCACGATTTAGAAGAAACCGCATGCACCCGGTACTAAGAGAGATGTTGGCTGAAACTCATTTGCGGGTAGAGGATTTTATCTATCCATTGTTTATTCGTAGCGGGAACGGCATCAAAAAAGAGATAAACTCTATGCCGGGCGTATTTCAGATGAGCATAGACGAGGCCATTAAGGAGTGCGGTGAACTTCAAAAGCTAGGACTTAATGCGGTTATTCTTTTTGGTATACCGGATGTAAAAGATAGCGTAGGAAGTGATGCAATGTGTGAGCATGGTATCATGGCAGAGAGTATCCGTGCTATCAAAAGTGCATATCCGGATATGTTTGTTATAACCGATCTTTGTTTTTGTGAATATACCGACCATGGACATTGCGGAGTACTTGATCCTCATACTCAATCTGTAGATAATGATATAACACTCAATAATCTTGCACTTCAAGCAGTAGTCCATGCTAAAGCAGGAGTAGATATGATAGCGCCTAGCGGTATGATGGACGGCATGATAACAGCTATCAGAGGCGGGCTTGATAATGCAGGATTTGTAAACCTGCCTATCATGAGCTATAGCACCAAATTTGCTTCGGCATACTATGGGCCGTTTCGTGATGTAGCCGAATCTGCTCCTAGTTTTGGGGATAGACGAACATATCAGATGAATCCAGCCAATCGTCGAGAAGCTATAAATGAGAGCATAGAAGATGAAAAGGAAGGCGCCGATATACTTATGGTAAAACCAGCGCTTGCTTATTTGGATATTATCCGAGATGTTAAAGAGCATACTTCAAAACCGCTTGCTGCATACAATGTAAGCGGGGAATATGCAATGCTAAAAGCAGCTGCAAAAGCAGGTGTTATAGATTATGATAGAGTGATGATGGAAACATTGCTTGGCATGAAAAGAGCAGGGGCTGATATAATCATCACTTATCATGCCAAAGAAGCTGCTATTCTTCTAAAGCAAGGTGCATGAAATTTATGATAGAATCTTGTTTTTACTTTCCAAGGATAGGCATATGAGACACTTTTTGAGTATAAAAGATTTTAGTCGTGACGAGTTGCTAGAGATGATATCTCTAGCCAAAAAGATAAAAGAACAGACCAAGAAAAAACAGTTTGTACCGTATCTTGAGCATCAAACATTGGGTATGATATTTGAGAAAAGTTCTACACGTACAAGAGTGAGCTTTGAGACGGGAATCTATCAGCTTGGAGGAATTGGGCTGTTTTTGTCCAGTAATGATATACAGTTAGGCCGCGGTGAACCTATGAAAGATACTGCCAGAGTCATTTCTCGTATGGTAGATATGGTGATGATCCGCACGTTTGAGCAAAGCCGTCTCGATGAGTTTAGTGCCTATTCGCAAGTACCTATCATAAATGGACTCAGTAATGAATATCATCCCGTACAGATCATGACAGATTATTTCACGCTTTTAGAGCTAGGATTTAACAATCCTGTAGTGGCTTATATCGGAGATGGCAATAATATAGCTCATTCATGGTTGATGTTGGCATCAAAGCTCGGACTTGAACTTAGAATCGCTACACCTGTGGGCTATGAGTGTCAGCAAGGTATAGTGGATGAAGCTTTAGGCTTTGCCAAAATCAGCGGTGCAAAAATAACATTTTCAAACGATCCCAAAATTGCAGTTGAAGGTGTAGACGTAGTCATAACCGATACATGGATATCCATGGGACAAGAGAACGAAAAAGAGACCAAACTCAAAGCTTTTGATGGCTATATGGTAAATGATACCATGATGAGTTTGGCAAAACCGAGTGCAGTATTTATGCATTGTTTGCCTGCATATAGGGGATATGAAGTGAGCGAAGAGGTATTTGAAGCACATAGCCAGACGATCTTTTTGGAAGCTGAAAATAGATTGCATACACAAAAAGGGATCATGGTGTGGCTTGATAATCACCGAAATGATTAAAAGGTAGATGGATGAAGGCAGAAGGGGCAGAAAAAAGTGAGTAAGATAGATTTTGAAAAATTTGGCAGATATTCCAAGGCAGGCCCTAGATATACTAGCTATCCGACGGCATTGGAATTTAACGACGATTTTAAATACGAAAAATATTTAGAATTTTTAGAATCTCCTACAAAAGATAAACTATCTTTATATGTGCATTTGCCTTTTTGCCGAAGTGCCTGTTATTTTTGCGGATGTAATGTGGTTTTTACATCCAAAGAAGATAAACTCGATAGTTATGTAGATTATCTCAAAAAAGAGATTGATATCTTATCTAAGCACCTTGATACTTCAAGAGAAGTTATACAGTTTCACTTTGGAGGCGGAACACCCACTTATTATAGTGCTGAAAGTTTGGATGAAATAGTCGGTTATATCAAAAAAACTTTTCCTAATTGGAGCAAGGACGCTGAAATTAGCTGTGAGATAGATCCTAGGTTTTTCAATGAAGAGCAGATGAAGGTTTTTGTGAAACACGGATTTAATCGCATCAGTTTTGGCGTGCAGGATTTTGATGCAAAAGTCCAAGAGGCAATTCATAGGATCCAACCATTCGAGCTTACCAAAAGCGCAGTTGAGTTGGCAAGAAGATATGGTATAAATTCTATCAATATAGATTTGATCTATGGTTTGCCTTATCAAACCTTTGAGAGTTTTAAAAATACTCTTGAGCTCGCTTTTGGTCTAGAGCCGGATAGATTGGCGGTATTTAATTATGCTCATGTACCTTGGCTCAAAAAAACTATGAGAAAGTTTGATGAGACTACATTGCCTCATCCGAGCGTTAAGCTTGAGATATTCAAATATACTATTGATTTTTTTGAAAAAAAAGGCTATAAGATGGTAGGCATGGACCACTTTGCCAAACCAAGCGATGAGCTTTTTACTGCCATAGCAAAAGGCGAATTGCACAGAAACTTTCAAGGATACACCACCAAAGGCGGAGCAAATTTGATAGGTATAGGGCTTACAAGCATAGGTGAGGGTGAGAGATATTACGCTCAAAATACTAAAGATATGAGCGAATACGAAAAAGCTATTGATAGCGGCAAATTGCCGTTTGAGAGAGGCGTGGTGCTAGATGATGATGATTTTATCAGAAAATCTGTTATTATGGAGCTTATGGCAAATTTCTCTATAGATATAAAAAGAATAGAAAAACAGCATAATATAGATTTTGAGAGCTATTTTGCAGATGCATTAAAAGAACTTCGAGAGTTTGAAGAAGCCGGCCTTATAGAGATAAAAGATGATAAAATACAAGCTAACTCAACAGGAGCTATGCTTATACGCAATATTGCTATGCCGTTTGATGCATATATGAAAAAGTATGCCGGGACTAAAAAAAGTTTTTCAAAGACAGTATAGAAAAGGAATAAGGGTGAAGGTAGAAGACAAAAGGGTAGAATGGTGAAAAAAGAAACCAAAGATATTTTTAATTTTACTGCCACTAGCGAAGATTGTGTCAAGTGCGGGAAGTGTATCCCGGTATGTACCATTCATCAGATAAATCCTGACGAAGTTACGAGTCCAAGAGGATTTATCGATCTGCTTGGAGCGTATCAAAGAGGTGACTTGGAGCTGGACAAAGATGCCAAAAATATCTTTGAGAGCTGCTTTTTGTGTACCAATTGCACGGATGTTTGCCCAAATTCACTGCCGACCGATATGGTCATTGAAGAAATTAGAGCTGACATCGCAGATAAATTCGGTATCGCATGGTTCAAGAGAGCCTTCTTTTGGCTACTTAGACATCGTGCTATTATGGATATTGCGATGAAATTCGGGTATATGTTTAAAACGTGTGCATTATCTACTGACAAAAAAGGTCGTGGGCTATTTGCACGTTTTAATTTGCCAATGGTCAAAAAAGGCAGGCTGCTTCCATCCATGGCAAAAACAAGCTTTTTAAATAAATATCCTGAACAAATACCGGCGCATCATAAAGGCAAAAAACAAAAAGTTGCTATATTTATTGGCTGTTTGGCAAACTATAACTATACAACTATAGGGGATAGTTTGGTAGAGATATTGGGCAAACTTGATATTGATGTATTTATACCGAAAAAGCAACTCTGCTGTGGTGCTCCTGCATATTTTACTGGCGATACAAAAAGTGTCGAGTATCTCATACGTAAAAATGTGGATTATTTTGAGACATTTATGGATGATTATGATGCTATGATAATTCCAGAGGCCACTTGCAGCGCTATGATAAAACACGATTGGGAAGTTTTTTGCCGTAATCATGAGATGAGTGAACTTATCCCAAGGATCCAAAAGCTTCTTCCTAAAATCCATATGGCTACAGCATGGTTGCACGATAATACAGAACTAAAAGAACTTTTGGCAACAAAGGGCAAAAAGTTTGACGATATAGTAACTTATCATGACCCATGCCATGCTAGAAAAGTACAAGGCATTTATCAAGAGCCTAGAAATCTTTTGGCGCCAAACTATCCTATGGTCGAAATGAGCGATCCGAATCGTTGCTGCGGATTTGGCGGTGTTACGATGCAGACCGAAAAATTCCATTTTGCCGAGCTTGCAGGTAAGCCAAAAGCAGCCATGATAGATGAAACCAAGGCAAGATACGTCGCTGCAGAATGTAGTGCATGCAGAGTGCAATTAAGCGAAGCTATGAGTGCCCATGGAGTGGAAACAATCTTTAAAAATCCATTGGAATTGATAGCCGAAGCGTTAAGAGATTAAAATTATTTTTCTGATAAATAGATTAAACTTGCTATAATTAGGTATGTTTCATATTATTTTATAGGAGTGTTGAGATGAATAGTTTACATACGAAACTTAGTGAATATGCTGCAAAATGTGATGAGATACTACTCTCGGAACATTTAAAAGCTTTGGTCGAGGAGGCAGCAAAAGAGACGCCTCAACTAACTCCCGATGAACTCGTAATCGATGATAATACCATCTTACTCGATGTAAGAGAACCGGAAGAGTTTGCCAGCGGCTATATAGAAGGCAAAAATATCTTGACAATCCCTAGGGGCAAGCTTGAGTTTACAGCTATTGACAAAATTGCCAAGGTTTACGGTGAAGATGCAAAGATAATAGTATATTGTCTCAAAGGCCCTAGAGGTGCCTTGGCGGCATTACAACTTAAAAAGATGGGTTTTACCAATGTCTCAAACCTAAAAGGCGGACTTTTAGCCTGGCTTGAGAGCGGAAGAAATATCAAAAACTATCTAGGCGAACTCAAGCTCGTTAGATAATTATTTTAAAATATACCAGAATAGCTCCATATAAAAGTATATTGCAAATACAAAAAATAGTGTTGTAAACAGTATGGCTTCAGTGGTCTTGGTAGGATGGCACTTATAAAGAGCCGCTATATTGACATTGTTGACAGCTAGCGGAACCGAGAGCTCTAGCAGCAAAATAACCGATATAAGCGGATCTAATTTGAATAGCCAAATAGCTATCAGTCCGACTATTGGCAGTATAAAGTGCTTAACCGCGGTTATCTTTGCAACAAAGGCATAATCTATAGTTTTTATCTGAACTTCTGCTAGATATATGCCAAAGATCATGAGCTGTATGACTATAGTAGCGTACGATCCCATCTCCAAAAATTTATCAATGCTCGGATTGATGACAATGCCAGTAGAGTTGAATGCAATCGCAAGTATGGCAAACCATAGTATCGGGATCTTGACTATTTGCCCTAAAGATTGTTTGATACTAAACTGACCTTTGGCATAAAAATATACACCAACAGTATAGATGAAAAAGACATTGGCTATGTTTATGATACTAGTGTATGCTACACTTTGTTCACCAAATAGTGCAATGCCTAGAGGAATGCCTAGATTGCCTGTATTTCCTATGAGAGATGCTGCTATAAATATAGATCTCTCTTTTGGATCTTTTAGTATATATCGTGAAGCAGATATAGAAAAGAACAATACAATGCCTACTATAAGCAAGTATATAAAAGGAACCAGCAATAACTCTTGATTGATTGGTGTGCGAGTTAATCCCCAAAATGTAAGTATCGGTTGCAAGAAATATAAAGAGATAAGAACGAGGGTTTGTTCGTTTATCTGCTCACTAAATGTTTTTTTTGCAGCAAAGCCAAGCACAATAAACACATAGACCATTGCTATGGATATTAGTGCTTCCAATGACGCTCTCTTTTATAGATCTTGGTAGTATTTGCTGCCATCAACTGTTGTGTTGACAGTAAGCTTGGAAAATTGCTCTACATAATTCCAAAAATCATCTTTGAGATGCTGGGCTATATCTACTTTCTCAAGAGCTTCACGCATAGCTCCAAGCCACTCGAGACGTGATTTTTCATAAATAGAGAAATCATCATGAAGCCTTACCATATATTGGTTTAGCTCCATGCCTTTTGATTCACCTTCATAGACTTTTGGACCACCGCAAAGTTGAATAAAAAATTTGCTGTTTCTCACTTTGACTGCTTCAAACTCTTCGGGGTCTTGAGGGAAGAAATGAGCTATGTCGCTCTCGTATATGATGTCATAAAAATCATACATTAGCTTGCGCATACCTTCTTCGCCTATGGCTTCATAAAATGCCGGATCTGGTTCTTTGAAATGAACCTTTTCACCTTGAACTGTTGGACTTACTTTATACATCACTCTCCTTTGTTTTTATTTAACCGCTTGCGAGGCAAAGCCTCGCTAAGCTTAACGTCTTCAGCAGACGGCTCTCGCAACTAGTTGCTCTCTTGAATCAATCATAATTAATAATGTCACCCGAACGCTCGAAAAGTAACATTTCTGTCATTCCCGCGAAGGCGGGAATCCATTATGGATCCCCGTGTCAAGCACGAGGATGACGATTTTTGTAAAGAAACTTATGTTTTTGATTCCGTATTGAGTACGGAGTGACTATGCTCAAAATCTAGTCACAATATCTTTTCAATAAATTGTCATACGCATCAATGCGGCGATCACGTAAAAATGGCCATATATCTCTCACCGCTTTTGTACGGCTATGTTCAATCTCTGCATAGAGTATCTCTTCGTTTTGGTGATTCGCATGAGCGATGAGTTCTCCTTGTGCCCCGCAAACAAAACTGTTGCCCCAAAAGCGTATGCCTGCCATCGCACCGCAACTATCAGGCTCAAATCCGACACGGTTACACGAGAGTACCGGTATGCCGTTGGCTATGGCATGTGATCTTTGGATGGTTATCCATGCCTCTTTTTGTCTCTCTTTTTCTTCTGTACTATCCGCATCAAACCATCCGATAGCCGTAGGATAGATGAGTATATCTGCACCTTTGAGGCTCATGAGACGTGCAGCTTCAGGATACCATTGGTCCCAGCATACCAGCACTCCAAGTCTGCCTACGCTTGTATCTATCGGCTCAAACCCTAGATCGCCGGGTGTAAAATAAAATTTCTCATAAAACCCCGGGTCATCTGGGATGTGCATCTTGCGGTATTTACCGGCTACGCTCCCGTCACGCTCAAATACCACCGCGGTATTGTGATAGAGCCCTGCCGCGCGTCGCTCAAATAGCGAAGTGACCAGCACAACATCGTTTGCTTTGGCAACTTCGCTCCAAAATGCTACATCAGCTTCGAAATTAGCCGCATAATCAAAAAACGCAGTATCTTCGCTTTGACAAAAGTACTCATTTTGATGAAGCTCTTGGAGTACCACAAGAGCTGCTCCATTACTCGAAGCTTCTTTTATCATCAGTGAGGTAGCTTGGATAGTCGCCTCTTTTGAGCCGTAGTATTTCTGCTGAATCAGTGCTACTTTCATTGCTTCCCTTTTTGTAATTTTTGATATTTTAGCATAGTTTGACTTTGTTAATTAGACCGGAGAATTTTTAAATCCAAGTTATTGTTATATTTTAAATTAATGTTACTAATAGTACAATAGTTTATGGTGAATCTGTTCGCCATAAAACATCAAGGGAAGGATGGGGGTATGAAAAAGATTGTAATGTTTTCAATGGCTGTATTGATGGTGTCGTTTTTAACAGGGAAGGACGGGCTCGTCACTGCTGCATATGCCGAAAGCGCAATGGATCAATTGTATGGCGCAGATGAGTCAAGCAGCCAAGCTGCAGGCAAAGCTGATTCTGGAGATTATGAAGGTGCTCGCAATGATGCAGGTTCGTCATTTGACGGAAATAGCTATAATGATAGTTCGGTAGTGGATTTGACAGGTAAACAAGGAATTGTAGATCCAAATGATCTCAAACAATACGATCCGCAAGATAATGGCGGACCTATAGAATAATTGAGGCCTCTGAATAAATAGAGGTCTCAAAAGAGCGGCTAGCCGCGAGAGCTGGTCTGCTGAAGACCTAATTTGGAGCTAAGCTCCAAATTTGAGATTTAATCAGATGGTATAATTACACTGCTATTTGCATCGTAGAGCAGTGCAGGCTTCCGCCTTGCTCTATGAGGCGAAGACAGTTGATAGGTATGATCTCAAGCTCAGGGAAAAGTGTTTTAAACACTTCTCCTGCAACTTTATCCATCGGGTCATTGTATGTCGGATAGAGTAGGGCGTAATTAGTGATGAGAAAATTGGCATATGTAGCCGGAAGCCTTTTACCATCTTGGTCAAATATCGCAGCTGTCATCGGCAGCGCTACAAGTTTGTAAGGCTCATTGTCAATAGTACGAAATTCACGCAGTTGCGCTTCCATGAGGGCGAGCGCTTCATAATGCTCATCATTTTTGTCATTACACTTTACATAAGCTATTGTCTCTGGATTGACAAATCTAGCCAGTGTGTCAATATGACTATCAGTATCATCTCCAGCCAAATAACCATGATCTAACCATAAAAACCGTGTAGCACCCAGATGCTCTGTGAGTTTTGCTTCTACTTCTGATTTGCTAAGTCCGCCGTTTCTGTTGGGATTGCAGAGACACTCTGATGTGGTCAAGATAGTTCCAAGACCATCACTCTCTAAAGACCCGCCTTCTAAAACCAGATCGATAGTCTCAAATGGAGTAGTGCCGAAATATCCTTTTTTTTGTAAAGCTTTATTGACCTCATTGTCAAGATGTGCGTCAAATTTACCGCCCCATCCGTCAAATGTAAAATCAAGGAATTTGGTCACGCTATCTTCTTCTATGCTGATAATACCGTAATCTCTAGTCCATGTATCGTTTGTTGGAAGCTCTATGAATGTCATATTTGTCGTGCTGCAAAAGAGACTTGATATTGACTCTTTGTTGTCACATACGATGTAAACAGGCTCTTTGTAAGCAATGGCTTGGGCGATACGTACAAATACGCTTAGAGCAGAGCTCAGATCATCGCTCCAGTCGCTTCGTTCATGCGGAAAAGATAGCAGCACTGCTCTTTGTTTTTCCCATTCTGCGGGCATTCTTTTCATATGTGTCCTTTTAATCCAAATTGCATTTTTCGCTTACACGGCCGTTATTGCTATCTTTTATAGCTTTTAAAAGCTCTTTGGCTACCAAAAATACTACGAAAACAGTAGCCACCATCCCAAGTACAACACCAATCTCAAATATACTCATTTAATCCCTTTTGTTAATACTAATGTGTGTATAATTGCTCATGGCATATATTACACTCAATCGTTCAAACTTTTATCATAATCTTAGCCAAATTGCCCTGAAAACAGGCTCTTTGGAGAAGATAGCTATCGTACTCAAAGACAATGCATACGGGCATGGAGCAATTCCGATGGCGCGCTTGGCTAGTGAATTTGGTATCCGCAAAGCAGTAGTACGCAAT
>JAFGWQ010000091.1 GCA_016937075.1 Campylobacterales bacterium
ACTAAGCCAAAAAGGATATATAGTCATGAACCGCTTCAAAAAAATACTGATAGCAAATAGGGGAGAAGTTGCTCTTAGGATTATTAGAGCTTGTAAAGAACTTGGAATTAAAAGCGTCGTTATTTATTCCAATGTAGACAAATACGGTGTTTGGGTTACAAAAGCTGATGAATCTCATCTGATCGATGGAGATCCGATTCAAGCATATCTAAATTATGATCGTATTATAGATATTGCCAAAGAAATAGGCGTGGATGCTATACACCCGGGATACGGATTTTTGAGTGAAAGTGCCGAATTTGCACAAGCTTGTATAGATAATAATATCACTTTTATTGGACCAAAACCTGAACATATATCACTTTTTGGCGATAAAATGGCTTCAAAAACAGCCATGAAAGAGCTTGGAGTACCTGTAATTGAAGGTACGGAAAATCCGATCACTGATATAGAAGAAGCCAAAAAAATCGCAATAGAAATAGGTTTTCCAATCATAGTTAAAGCTGCTTTTGGCGGCGGCGGTCGCGGTATGCGTATCGTCAAGCAAGAAGAAGATTTTGAAGAAATGTTTTTAGCAGCTTCCAAAGAAGCGGAAAAGTTTTTTGGCAAGGGCGATTCATTTATAGAAAAATATATAGAAAATCCAAGACATATCGAAGTACAAGTTATGGCTGATAAATATGGAAACGTAGTGCATTTGGGAGATAGAGATTGTTCCATTCAAAGACGCCACCAAAAAGTTATTGAAATCGCTCCAAGCCCGAGATTGTCGATGGATGTAAGAAGAGAGCTTTATAGAGTTTCTGAAAAATCAATGTTTAGACTTGGATATGAAAGTGTCGGAACACTTGAGTTTTTGGTTGATGTGCATGATAATTTTTATTTTATGGAGATGAATACGAGGGTGCAGGTCGAACATCCTGTGACTGAAATTATAACCGGAATTGATATCATTCAAAGAATGATACAAATTGCTCAAGGGGATAAATTAAAATTTTTGCAAGAAGAGATCCATTTTAAAGGATATGCAATAGAATTTAGAATAAATGCCGAAGATCCACGAAAAGGTTTTATTCCAAGTCCTGGAAAAATAGAAACCCACCTTGCCCCGGGTGGTCCTGGTGTCAGATTGGATTCTATAGCATACAAAGATTATGTGATACCGCCTAACTATGACTCAATGATTGGTAAATTGATCGTTTGGGCATTGGATTGGGAAACATTGGTAAATAGAACCAGGAGAGCGCTAGAAGAGTTTATTATTGCCGGTATACCGACAAATATTCCGCTTCATAGAGAAATTGTTTGTGATGAAGATTTTATTAGCGCCACATTTGATACTACATTTTTAGATAAAAAACTTCCTCAAATGTGTGAAAATATGGTGTTTGATATAGATTATAAAGAAGATGAGTTCCATAAATCAGATAATGAAAATGACAGAATAGCTGCTATAATAGGAGCTTTGACTTACATGAGAAGGGCTTAAAACAAAACCTAAACCCTTCGATATGCATATGATATGAAATAATATCAATATGCAGCCGCAAGATAATTTGATATTTTGTCAAGCTCTTCTGGCGACACGACGCCTTTTTGTGATGGCATAAGTCCAAATCTATCGATTTTTTGCGGCATGCATAGTGCTTTTTCTTTTGACGGATTGAGCGTATAATCTTTAATAAATGCTATTGCTGCTTTTTTATCATATCCAAATGCCATATTTACATGACGCATCACGCCTTGCATCGGAGGAGCTATCAATGAATTCATAGCTTCGAGTGTGGCAGGCCTGGTTGTCGTGTGGCATGCAGTGCATTTGTTTTCGAATAATATTTTGCCCTCATCTATACTTCCCCCATACGACAAAGTTAAAAAAAACATTGCCGAACTTGTATATAATAGTTTTTTCATAAAAAGTCCTTTCCAAACTATTGTTTAATAAATAATTTTATTATTGTTATAAAATTATTCCCCAATCCCCATTACAATCATACTTATCTTTTTATTAACAATTCTTAATAACATATTGAATTTGTATAATTGTTGGATTTATGTTTAGTAGATATGAAATGGGCTGTATTTATGCTATAATTCCATCCAAGGTGCGATAGGTAGTTGCTATCGATTTATCGGTAGAGGAAAGTCCGAGCTACAAGTGAGACAAGACTCCACCTAACGGGTGGCCAGAGTAATCTGAGGGCAAGTGCAACAGAGAGTAGACTACCGCTTCGGCGGAAAAGGTGAAAGGGTGGGGTAAGAGCCCACCAGTGCCTATGGTAACATGGGCAGCTAGGTAAACCCTGTCTGTAGCAAGAAGTATATGGTACAAGTCTCACAATCGCCAAGCTTGCTTGGCAAAATACTTCGCTTGAGCCATGTGGTGACATACGGCCTAGATAAATAACTACCCACGACAGAACTCGGCTTATCGTCGCGCCTTTTTTCTCTTTTTATGATACAATCCAAAAAATATTTTATTATACGGAAACTTAATGAAGCAAAGTGCGTGTGGACTTGACTGCTATGATGGATGTGCTATTAGTTATGATGAAGCCAATAACAAGATATCCGGAGATGCAAACCATCCTGTAACAAACGGTGCATTATGCGCTCTGCTCAATCGATACCAGCCAAATGCCACAAGAATAGAAAAACCAATGATAAACGGCATAGAAGTTTCCATGGATGAAGCTTTAGTCGAAATTGCCAATGTTATCAAAGATAATAAAACACTTCTGTGGAGAGGTTCGGGTAATATCGGAGTCATGCGCGAGGTTACAAATCTCCTCATGGATAGAGTAGGCGGATATCTAACTAAAGGCAGTCTGTGCGACGGGGCCGGCGAAGCAGGAATAATTGAAGGTCGAGGGGTAAATCTCATATTACCTTTGGAGCAGATAGCTGCAAGCGAAGTTGTCGTAGTATGGGGCAGAAATGTGACAGTGACCAACTCTCACCTAATGCCGCTCTTGAAAGACAAAACAATTATAGTTATAGATCCAGTGCGAACCGCGATAGCCAAAAAAGCACATTTGCATTTGCAGATCGCTCCTAGAAGCGATTTTTATCTAGCTATACTGCTGTCAAGATTTGTACTCATAGAAGAGATGCACGACAAAGAGTGGCTTGAAAAGCTTGGGAGCCAATATGACGATTATTATGATTTTACTCGATCATTTCGTATTAAGCCGTTGTTATCGCTTATAGATATCAATCTGGATGCCATAGGAGATATGTTATCTCTTTTGGATGGTAAAAAAGTAGTATTTTTAGTGGGAGCCGGGGTGCAACGCTATACCACCGGTAACTATGTACTTAGAGCTATAGATGGACTGGCTGCGCTTCTTGGGCTATTTGGAAAAGAAGGATGCGGAGTGAGTTACTTGGGAGATTCAAAGCTTGGGTTTAAAGATCCATTTAAAGTAAAATGTCCTACGGTTTCCAAAGCAACAACGCCTTTTGGCAAGTTTGATACCGTCATAGTACAAGGCGGTAATCCTGCTTGTACTATGCCGTGCAGTTTGAAAGTCGCAAATGAACTTAGAGCCGTAAAAAATCTCATATATTTTGGGTTGTATGAAAATGAAACCTCTGCAATCTCTAGAATAGTAATACCGGCTAAGAATTTTTATGAAAAAAATGATGTAAGGCTCGGCTACGGCAATACCTGGGTGTCCAAAATGGACAAACTTCGTAAATCAGATATAGGTATCAGTGAATATGATTTTGTATTAAAATTATTTAATATTATGAATATAGACACTCTTGAAAGCGAAGAGTTTTATATAGATTATTATCTCAAACAATGCGACAAAATTGACAAACTATATCGCTCTCCTGCCCACAAAGATGCACCATACAGTGAAGGTTTCGGAAAAGAAGGAGGAGATGAGTTCGCTTTTTTGGATGATTATGACGATGATTTCATAGCCATTAAGAGGTTGCGAAAATACCGCAAGGAAAAAGTAGAACAAGATACAGATGAATATTGGCTAGTTAATAGCAAATCAGCGCATGCCCTAAACTCCCAATTTGAAAGAACCGATACCATTTATCTGCACGTAAATAGCGGTTTTGGCAATGAAGAAAAAATTCTAGTAACTTCAGAGCATGGAGAAGCAATATGTAGAGTCAAACTCACAGAGGATATCAGGGAAGATTGCGTCATGGTCACGGCAAATACTATAGGCATCAACAACCTAACCCCCCCCGTTGAGAGCAT
>JAFGWQ010000013.1 GCA_016937075.1 Campylobacterales bacterium
GATATTCTAAGAGAGCCTGCTTGTGATATCTCCGATAAATATTTTGATCAAATTTCCACTATAGAAAAGTTTATAAAATGTGTATTTGTAGATGAAAGTTTGGAGGAGATGGCAAACTTATATTTCGATGTTGTATGTCAATCCGGGCTAAATCTGGATAGTTTATATCAATTATATATAGGCAAAAATATACTCAATCAATTTCGCCAAGACCATGGATATAAAGACGGAAGTTATATCAAAGTATGGAATGGCAAGGAAGACAATGTAGTGATGCAAAATCTGCTTGCTGCTAATCCATCTATTAGTCCAAGCGAACTATATGACGCTCTAAAAGCAGAGTATCCAAAACAGTAAATCTATTCATAACTCTGTGTTGCAAGTCGATATGAACTTTTTTAACTTTATGGTTTTAGTTGTTAAGTATCCTAAATAGATTTGTGGCAACAGTTCCATCGCTATCAACAGATATTTCTGAAACGATACGAATATTCTTAACATTGTCAAATCCACACTCACGAGCACACATCATCGAACCGACCAAATAATATTTGCCCTTAGGTATATTTTTAAATATAAAATTTCCATCGTCATTTGCCGTAGTAAACTTCAAGTATTTATATAGTCTATCATCAGCACTATTCATCATGTTGCCTCTCATGTAGTTCTCTTTGAACCATTGCTTAGAATATGAGGTATATGGATTGAGATACAATCTTGCATTGGAACCTACGACTCTTCGTCCGTTTCTTGCTTGAACAGCAATCTTGCCATATACGACCGAATTGCCGTTAAAAGATAGTTTTTTATATTCTTTTACCGGAAAGGGTATACGATTAATAATTTTTTGATTTTCTTGGCTGGCATCATTCGTATTGAACTGATTTTTAAGATCTGAGATATCTACACAGTCTTCTATGCAATATTTTGGCGGCCAATTTTGATCAAATTTTTCCAACTGCGTAGAAGGCGGCATAGGCAAAGCCGGCGCTTTAGCCGGCCTTGGTTCTTGATTGCATCCATAAAAAAACAACATTAACAAAATAAGAGAGACGATTTTAAACACATTTAATCCTAAATAATAACTATTGACATTATATCAGATTTTTATGTCATTTGCCGAGGCAAAACTCTCCAAACATCTTATCTAAAACATCCTCGTTATCATATGGCTTAGAAATCGATGAGATCGCTTTTATAGCTTCTGTTAGATGATAAGCAAAAAACTCCAATTCGCCTTTTTGTAAAGGAAGTTTTGCTTCTTTTATGGCTTCTAGCGAATTTTTGACTGCTTGGATCTGTCTAGATGAAACCAGCATCAACTCGTCTCCGCTCGAAATGTTGTCAAGTAAATTCTGTAATTTATCCAACAAAATAGAAAAATCGGACCTGACACTCATGCTGATGACATCCAATGAATCAAGAAATGGATTATAGAGCTCTCTATGCAAATCTGCTTTATTTATGACTGCAAGCAAATGTTTTGAGTCTTCAAGCTCCTTGATCATCGATCCTATCCGCTCATCTTCTTTATCCCATTTTTTACTTCCGTCAAAAAGCGCAATGACTATATCTGCTTCATTTAAAGATGCGATTGAACGTTCGACCCCAATTTTCTCTATTTCATCACTTGCTTCACGAATTCCTGCAGTGTCGATAAGACGAATGACATGAGAACCTATACGTACCTGTTCTTCAATAGTATCCCTAGTAGTACCTGCAATATCACTTACTATTGCCCTATCATAACTAAGCAATGCATTTAATAGTGAACTTTTGCCTACGTTTGGTTTGCCGATTATAGCTACCCTAAAGCCTTCTATTAGACCCTTCCTGCGATTACTGCTCTCTAAGAGCTCTATTAATTTATGTTCTAAGTCATCTAGTTTGCTTGAAAGAGAATCTATGATATCTTTTGGCAGATCTTCTTCTGCATAATCGATCATTACTTCAGTGTGGGCTAATGCAAGAAGCAGCATATCCCTGCTCTCTTCGACAAAAACAGACAAAGAGCCTTTTAGCTGACGAGCCAGTATCTTTGCTGCATCAATACTTTTTGCTTCAATTAATTTGGCTATTGCTTCGGCTTGGGTTAGGTCTATCTTGCCATTTAAAAAAGCTCTTTTACTATATTCTCCTGGAGTTGCCAATCTAGCCCCATACTTAAGAGCGGTTTGGATGACTTCCTCGGCTACGACAATTCCGCCGTGACATTGAAATTCCACCACGTCTTCACCCGTAAAACTTTTCGGTGCTTGAAAGTAAATAACTATAGCTTGATCAATGAGATTTTTATCGACACTATATAAAGATGCTAAATGGGCATATCTTGGAGTGATTTCAATTTTATGTGCAATACGTTGAGCTATGCTTAGTGCTTCGCTACCGCTAAGTCTCACGATAGCTATAGAGCCAACTCCATGTGCTGTAGCTATCGCGACTATAGTATTATTCATTATGTTTTTTGGATAAAATCATTGATCACTATATATTTGTTGCCTTCTTTATTGGTCTTGATAGCAACATACTTATTTGGAAACTCTTCTCTTAGCTGCTCAAGAGCAATTTGGACCAATATCCCATCCAATGGCCTGGTCTTGCCTTTGCCTCCACGATGCACTGCTTCAATAACCGGCTTGATCGTATAACATATCATTTCTTGTTGTGATGTCAAAAAACGAGCAATTTCCAATTTGACAAAAAGCTCGTATTTAGAATATAGCCAATTAAATATCATATAAGATAATGCATTATATCTATAACCCTCTTTGCCTATAAGCAACGCGGCATCGTCCCCATCAATAAAGATCAAAGCTGTGTGATCAATAACATCTACTTCTACAATATCGATAGCAAAACAACTGGTTGCAAAAAGTTTTTTTAATTGATTTTCAATTTCAATCGCCAATGAAGGATTTGAAACCGGCTCAGGCATCGAATCGCTGCATTTAGTATCGCTATAGCTAGTAGGAAGCTCTTCTTTATTTTGAAAAAACTGGTCGCTTACAGCATCATCATAATGTCTTAGATGGCTACTGTCATCAGATTTGGCAGGCATTGATTGTTTTGAAGTTTCTTTTAGACTTGGCTGTGCGGTAGCCTGTCTTGATGAAGTATATGTTTTTGACACATGAGTGTGCTTTGTAGGCTCGACGATAATCGGTTCATTTTTGATACTATTAGCAGCTTTCACGCTTTCGTCTGCAATAACATCGGCTACTATAATTGCGTTCTTTTTGCCAAAGCCAAAAACTCCCTTAGATGGATATTGTATTACCTCAGATTGCAATTGCAATAACGAACATCCAAAAAACTGAGAGGCTTTTGCATATGCATCTTCGAGTGTTTGGGCCTCAATCCTTTGCATTTTTTATCCTTTATGGTGATGCGCTTCAATTTCAGCTTGCTTGTGTTTTTCGTAAGCCAAATTGACATAATATTGTTGTCCTATTGACAAAATATTGTTTGTAAGCCAATAAAGTACCAATCCTGACGGGAAGGTAATAAAGAAAAATGTCATCAATACCGGAAAAAATTTAAAAATTTTCTCTTGAAGCGGATCAGTGAAATTTGATGGTGTAATACGCTGTTGATACCACATAGTAGCGCCCATAACTAACGGCAAGATATAGTATGGATCCATTTTTGACAGATCGTGTATCCACAATATCCATGGTGCACCTTGGAGTTCATCGGCATTTAGAAGCACGCGATAAAGAGCAAAGAATATAGGTATTTGCATCAACAGAGGCAAACATCCCCCAAAAGGATTTGCTCCGTGCTTTTTGTATAGCTCCATCATTTTCATCTGCATCTTAGCCGGATCATCTTTATATTTTTCTTTAATGTCTTTCATTTTAGGAGCTAAATCTTTTAGCTTTTGCATAGAAAGCATTCCTTTGTATGATGGCCAAAAAAGTATCACTTTGATAAGAATAGTAAAGATAACTATAGCCCATCCCCAATTACCTATATAATCATTTATTTCTTGAATTAACCAGAAAAATGGTTTTGCTAACCATGTGAACCAACCGTACTCAATTACGCTTGTGAGTTTTGGTGAAATAGCCTCGAGCATTTTATAATCTTTTGGTCCAATATATCCGCCAAGTTCCATATCTTGTGTACCGCTTATAAAAATAAGAGGATTATCGTTTGCTTCTTTTATAAGCGATACGTTCATGCCTTGCTTAAGATCAAAAAGCAAAGATGTATAATATCTATCAAAAGCAGATGCTATAGTAGCTCCTTTGAAGCTTTCTCCGCCAACCGCATCACCATCTTCTATGATGGCTATTGTGTTATCAGCTTCATTTATCAATGCACCTTTTACAACCATATATTGAGTCGTATCAGCTACGGGTCTATATCCTGGAGTGATAAAATATGATACCGGGCTTGAAGCAGTGATCTTGATATTGTATTCACCGGTTGGTTTAAATGTAATAGTTTTTGTGATCGCAACAGATGAGAGTTGTTGAGTAAGCTTTACACTTTGTTCACCGGTTTTTAAATCCAATTCAGACTTATCCGCGGTGTATGGTGTTTTAAATGCTTCATCATTCAAAGCAGTATCACTAAAACGTATTTCTAATGGTTTCACCTCTTTTGGATCAAACAATTTAAGAGCAGAACCGTCTTCATTTTTATATTTAGACTCTAATAGTGTCATTTGGGATATGCGACCCATATTATCTATCGACAAAGTAAATCTATCAGCAGTAACAGTTACCAAAGAAGTCGTATCGGCAACTACAGGTGCGGATGCTGCAGCAGCCGTTGAATTGTTGCTGACAACAGGTGTGCCTTTGTTTTGAATAGTTGCATTTTGCTGCGCGTTGGTTTGTGAAGCAGTTTGCGGGTTTGGCATCAAATAACTAAAGCCGATAAAAACTAAAATAGAAAGAAATAATGCTAAAAGAAGTCGTTTACTAAGATCTTGTTGTTCCACGAGGTGTGCCTTTGTGTGAAAAATTATAATATCAAAGAGCTGCGTTTTAATGTATTGTCAAATGTCTTACTCAATACCTCAAAAGTCTCTTTGAGTAGTGCAGGTTTGGCTACCAATACATAGTCGCCCTTTTTTAAATGAGGCAAATTTGCTATGAATAAAGCTCTAAGTAATCTTTTGGCTCTATTTCTATGTACTGCATTGCCTACTTTTTTACCGGCCACAAACCCTATATTATACCCTGTAGATTCTTTATAAAAAAGTACAAAATAAGGAGTGTGCCAAACTTTCGTTGCCTTTGAATAGATATTGTTGAACTCGGCCGTTGTACGGATGCGTTCAAAATGCTTTATGCGGCTAATCTTTTTCTACCCTTAGCTCTTCTAGCAGCAATTACTTTACGGCCATTTTTTGTTTTCATTCTAGCTCTAAAACCATGTGTTCTTTTACGTGGTGTTTTGTGTGGTTGGTAAGTTCTTTTCATAAGAAATATCCTTGTTGATAATGATAATAACCCTACTAAAAGGGTTTAGTAAGCGCGATTGTACACTAATATGACTTTGAAAAGATTTAAAATATAACTTTTGATAATTGCTATTTTAAAAGTATGCGCTAGATTCGTTTCTTTATATATGTATTGTTTTTGCCTTTATATATATCAAAAAGAAAGCTGCCGGTTATGACTGTACTAATCTATATTATCAAATCCATGTTATAATTCGCACCATGAATAAGATTATAGATATAAACAATTTACCCTCTCCTTGTTGGCTGCTTGAAGCTAAGCTTCTCAAAAAAAATATGGCTATTTTTGACTATATACAAAAAGAAAGCGGAGCGAAGATACTTCTAGCGCTCAAAGGCTATGCTCTATGGAAAAGTTTTGATTTGATACGCCCTACTTTGCACGGATGCTGTGCTAGCGGACTTCATGAAGCCAAACTTGCTCATGAAGAATTTGGCAAAGAGGTGCACACATACTCTCCTGCATTTAAAGATAGTGACATAGAAGAGATCGCTAAAATATCTCATCATATGGTATTCAACTCTCCGAATCAATTTCATCGTTTTGGCAAACAAGCACTAGATATCAATCCTTCCTTGTCTTTGGGGCTTAGAGTGAATCCGGAATACTCACAATCACCAAAAGAGATGTATAATCCTTGTGGACTCTACTCTAGATTAGGCACTACAATTGCGAATTTTGATGAGAGTATTATGGAGTATTGCGAAGGACTTCATTTTCATGCTTTGTGCGAACAAGACAGTGATGCTCTTGAAGGTGTAATAGCGAACTTTGAAGATAAATTTGGCTCATATATATCCAAACTCAAATGGGTCAATTTCGGCGGGGGCCATCATATCACAAGAAAAGGCTATGATGTAGAAAAACTAATTAACCTCATAAAACAGTTTAAGCAAAGACATAATGATATAGAAGTATATCTAGAACCAGGTGAGGCTGCCGGATGGGAAACAGGTGCGCTTCACACGACAGTACTTGATATAGTACATAATGGTATTGATATAGCCATACTAGATAGTTCAGCAGAAGCGCATATGCCTGACACTATACTTATGCCTTATCGAGCTGAAGTAAGAAATGCAGGACAGCCTGGAGAAAAAGCATATACTTACCGCCTCGGCGGCAATACCTGTTTAGCAGGTGACATCATGGGTGATTATAGCTTTGATAAGCCGCTTCAAATTGGAGATAAAATAATTTTTGAAGACCAAATGCACTACACTATGGTAAAGGCAACTACGTTTAACGGTATACCTCTTCCTAGTATTGCTATAGAGTATGAAGACGGCACTATAGAGGTAGTACGAGAGTTTGGATACGAAGAGTTCAAAGGCAGATTGTCATAAAAGCATCTACTTTGATGCGTTATCTTCTTCTTCTTTTTTGCCAAATAATTGGCTAAAATTTTTGAACTCTTTTTTATAAACAATGTCAGCACTGCTTGACTCTTGACTTACGGTAATTACACCTTCTATATTAGGAGTGAATTCATATTTTAGTTTTGCTTTTGATACATCATCGTTGGCATATATCAAAGTAAGACGTTTGCCTATTTTTTTGCCCACTTCTACGCTATTATCGGCTCCAAATACCAAATGGTCAACCTGCAAACCAATATCTGATAAAATAGATTTTGCCATAATTCCACCCATCATCTTCATCATCTCTTCTTCGGTATACTTGCCTGATTCCATCTCTGAATCAAACATAATAAGAGCCAAGATCTGTTCTCTTGTTAGCTTTGGAGTAGAAGAAAAATTAATCAATGGATTTCCAGGAGTCCCTGCTATATTGACTCTGATTGTGTGATTTGGAGCCCTATAAGTAGCTTGAAGATCCAATTGCGGCCTATTGGCATCTCCTATAAAATATATATGACTTGTTTCGGTATTGAACCTTTTACCTCCAAAAATATAATATCCTCCCTGAGGTATGGTCACTAAACCAAAAATCATCAATTGCTCTCCTGGGATCTTCTCCAAACTTAAATCCATTATAGCATTAAAACTCGAATCACTCTGCTTATACCTAAGCGGTGCTTTTGATACCACCTTAACAGAAAGCGATAAATTATCTACAAATGACGACGAGGTTTTTTGTCTTAGATCTTGGATAATAATAATATCATCGTCACTAGGAAATGTTTTTTGGCCAAAATAGTACAATACATCTCCATCGAGGACAACAATATTGCCCTTGATATTAACATTATCATTATCAATGGTAGCCAATAGCGATGCATCAAGCTTCACTGATGCAATTTCATGTGGAATAAGCAAATTATTTGCAATAATATTAAAATTTCCTTTTTTTGCAATGAGGTTATATGTGCCATCTACCTTGGCTTGATCATTTACCCATAACGAACCAAGTTTAACTGTTCCTTTATCTATATCAATAACTGATTGTTTATTGCTAAAATATCTAAGTTTGTTATACATAAAATTATAATTATTAATAGAAAAAACTGAATCTACAAAACTGAGCTTAGCGTTTAACTTTTCTATTGGTTTTTGATCTCTTGAAGCTTCTCCAAAATATATTTGAGAAGAAACAAGTGAAATCTCACCTTTTGCCAGATTATCAATAGTGGCATCAACGGCTAAATCTCC
>JAFGWQ010000092.1 GCA_016937075.1 Campylobacterales bacterium
AACTCAAACTGTTTTTCAAGCTCTTTTGCAAAAACATTATCTTTTTTATTATTATTCATAACTGAGCCCTTGTTGGTTGAGTTTTTCATATAATCTCTTTTGCTTTTAAAATATCGTCTTCGATTTGTCTTTTCAATTCTCCAAAATCATCGAATTTCCTATTTTCTCTTATGAAACTTTCAAAACTTATCTCTATCGAACCATTAACACCGTGTATCTCTTTGTCTATAATGTGTGTTTCGATGGCAAATTTGCCGTCAGTACTGACTCTGTGACCTATAAAGCTTACACTTTTATACCAAATATCGCCAATTTTGGTATTTGTTGCATAAATTCCGTCTTTTGGAAGCAGATAATCTTTTGAATCTATATTAAGAGTAGGAACCAGCTCTTTGCCTCCGATTCCTTGACCGCTTATTACTTCGCCGCAAATTTGATAACTTCTGCCAAGTAAAATATTAGCCTTTTGTATCTCACTGTTTTTTATAAGATCTTTTATCACTCGAGAATGCACGGCTATGCCGTCTGATTTTATAGGCTCAACCACCGTCACCTCTCCGTCAAAAAGCTTTTCAAGTAATTTTACATCACCGCTTTTGCCTTTGCCGAAATGAAAATCGTATCCAACTACAATTTTAGCGAGGCTTGGAAAGTCTTCTTTGAGACGCAACAAAAAGGCTTCGGCAGAAAGTTCTCTTATTTTATCAAAATGATAAAAAAAAGACGGTTTGTCTATATATCTTGTTCTTACATATCCTGGAGTCAATACACCGCTATTGCGTTCTATTATAGCTATCGCATCAACGCTGTCAATAAGCACCTTGTGAGCCAGATGCACACCGTCAAAAGCACCTATAGCAATAGAAGTTATCATGATATACCTTTGATAAAATGATAGAACAACTCTTGATTTCCCTCTTTGCCTTGCACTTTTGATGGCAAACACTCTTTTAATGCCCAGCCGAGCTTTAATATACTCTCTTCAAATGCTTCTTTTGTGCGTGCAATTGCATCTAAATCAACCACCACTCCCTTGCTGTCTCTTTTGGCAAGTCTGCCTACTTCAAATTGCGGTTTATAAAGTAAGACTATATCGGCATTTTGATCTGCTAGACGATCAATGGAGTCTATTATCTCCAATAAAGATATAAAAGAGACATCACAACTGATGATTTGAAATCCACCCTCAGATTTAAAACTCCTTATATCGCAATTTTCATAAACCGTAACTCTATTGTTATCCTTGATACTAAAATGAAGCTGATCTGTCCCTACATCTACACAAGATAAACTCTCCACTCCGCCTTCAAGTAAAATCTGAGCAAATCCTCCTGTGCTCGAGCCTACGTCTAAAGCTTTTTTGCCTTGCAAGCTTATTGTGTGTTCATTTAAAAAAGCTTCGAGTTTTCTAGCTGCTCTGCTGGCGTAAAATTTTTCATTCTCTACTTCTATATGGCTATTTTCATCACATTGTGTTGATGGCTTGGCACTCTTGTTATCTACTTTTACTTTACCTGACTTTATAGCCTCCAACGCCCTATTTCTGCTTTCAAAGTAACCATTTTCTACCAAATATACATCAAGTCTCATCTATTCTCACTATAATTTTATTGTTATAATTATACAATAAACCAATGACCAATTAGATTTTATCTATCAAGGGGGCTTTTTGCTCAGCTAAATTTTTGTTATTTCCTATAGTAATTTTATCCCTAAGTACATAAGCATAAAGTGCAACTAAAAAGAATATGGCTCCTATCATCATACTTATATGGTTTAATGCTATACCTGCATTTGCCATTTTTCCTATTGCATATGTCATACTGACACCAACAGCCATAAATACCATATCATTATAAGATACCACCCTGCCGAGAAACTCTGAATCCGTATTTTGCTGAAGCAGATAATACGTGTAAGCCCATATAGAAGTGGTAAACAATCCTACAAAGAACATACTCACAAGCGATAAAGTAAAATCATATTGCAAATAAGCCCATAGAATGATGGTAACCCCTTGCAAAATCATAACTATCCATAAATTATTCATCTTAATATATTTACCAAAAATTACAGGTCCTATCATAAGAGCAATTGCCCTTGAAAAGTTTATCCAACCGATAGCAAGCGGAACTGCTATGACATATTTATATTCGGTTTTTGCAAGAAGCGTAACAATAGTATCAAAAACCGTAAGCCCGACACTTGAGTGAAGTATCATTATATGAACTATTTTTGAATTTGACTTAATATATCCAAATACCTCTTTTGTAGCACTCCATGCGCTTTGGACTTTATTTTTTATAACTTCGATAGGTAATTTCAACATCACAAAAAATGCTATGAGATAAAATGAAAAATCTATCATAAACGTGCCGATATAACCAATATAATATGTGCTAAGCCCGCCAAGTGCCATACCAAAAGCAAAGGTACTTGACCAAATAATGCTATGGACTTCATTTGCTGCTTTTAGCGTCTCTCCAGATATAACTTTTGGCAAATAAGACATTTCGGCTGTAAATATGATAGTACCGGCAATTGATCTAACAAACAAAAATGTCCAAAGCAGCCAAATATACTCCAAAGTGTTTATAAACATAAAACATATCGTCATACTCATCTCAATACTGAGCAATACCAAAATAAGCTTTTTAAATTCAAACCTATCTATAATGTAGCCATTGATAGGAGCTAATACAAGGCTTGGAAGCAATATAGCTATAAAGATCATAGCTATCATATCAGCTCCTGCTCCAAGTTTAACCAACAAGGAAGCTATAGCCACGTGAGAAAACACGGTACCAAAATAACTCAGAAACTGGATAGCGGTCAAGCCTCTAGTGATTGGATTTTTTAAAACTTCGATGTATTTCATAACTAATTATATTCTAACACTTTTTTACATCATTATCAAAACTGAGAATTCCATATCCATACAACTCTTTTTTTGCACACAAAAGGGCATCTACAAAGTCGATATTTTTATGCTCCAATATATTTAACACTTCTATCAAAAGAGCCTTATCCCCGACTATGCCGCTCATGGCTACTATCTTTTTAAGATCTTCTAGTAACTCATCTTTTGGTATCTTATAAAATTTTGTCATCACAAAGTAAACCTCCATAAGCACAACATCTAGTATCTCGGCCTTTAGTCCGCCTTGTTCAATACGCTCAAATATATCTTTAGAGATAGTCAAATGCTTTGCATTATCGCCCACCAAAAAACGAATAATGACATTGGCATCAATCAGATAAACCATATTTTTCCCTCAAAAAATCACTCATTACTTTAGATTTAATGCTATCCAAATCATCAGCTTTAATGCCACGATTAGCATATTTACCTGCAAGCTCGGCTATTGTTGAGTTTTCTTGTATAGGATTGATGATGGCTATGGTTTTGTTTTTTCTCTTGTCTACTACCATTATGCTCTGAGTGAGCTTGGTTATGAGTGAGATATTTTTTTGGATTTCACCTATACTGACACTTTTCATCTCATTCCTTTTATATATATTTGGGTTATTATATATAAATATGAGAATCTTGTCAAGAAGTTTTCTGCATCTCATACATTATACTATTTTTAATATGCAAACCTACATCCCCACTAAAGCCAATTTTTTTTAGCTCATTAGCAAAAACTTTAAGAAAAAATCCATGAGATATTATAACTATTGAGCTATTTTCTTCTATCATAACAAAATCTATAAATTTTCTCGCTCTTTTGATAGTATCACTCTTTGTCTCTACTTTGGTCAAATTAAAAAACCAAAGCACTCTAGCCATAAAAAGCCAAAACCATTTTGGTAATCTTATATCTGTTTTTATAAATGATTTTACACGTACTTCAACCAATAGATTACTAATCTCATGGTCTATACCTATATATTTAGCAGATTTAATAGCCCTATTTTCCGATGAAACAAAAACTTTATCTA
>JAFGWQ010000093.1 GCA_016937075.1 Campylobacterales bacterium
AGCGCAAACGAGTGCAGTTGCGATTTGTAATCGATATTTTTATCATATTTTTGACTCGTGATGTCATAATTCAAGTGACACAGCCTACTATCAATCAAGAGAGAATTTTGTTTTTGCTTTTGGTTATTTTTATATTTTTTATATTTCGTCTATTTTCATTATTCTTTAGTCCTTCTGTTATACCCAAAAATAATAGAATACAAGAAATTGAGTAATCTGTTTTTTGTAATTTTAATCTTATTACCCAAAAGAATTTTTGAGCCAAAGATTTAATTGTGACTTTGGCTCAAAATTCTAAGATCTGTCAAATAAAAATACCAGTTAAAGATCATTAAGAAATCATATAAAGTTCGTTTAGTTTCAGATGTAATACTTGCATTGTAGAAATACAATATATTACACAAAGGATAATAAATGAAAAATAAATTAACACTCTCTATAGCTGCTTTAATGGCAGTCGGGACTTTTGCATTTGCCCAACCATCTCAGGGAGATTATAAAATGCAACAAAAATGCGGTATGCATACACATTCAAAAATGAACAATGCAGATATTTTTGGGAAATTAAATTTAAGCGATTCCCAAAAAAGAGCAATGGCGCAAAACAGACAAGCAAATTTTAAAAATATGAAATTTGCAAAACAAAATAAAGCCAGAGTTAAAATGAGCAACTATCTAAACGTTAACGGTTTTGACAAGAATAGGTTTATTAGAGATAGAGCACAAATGTCTCAAAATAGAGCAGCTTACACGGCAAATTCTTTTTCTAAACAGTATGATGTTCTAACACCTTCGCAGAAAAAGCAATTTATTAAATTGCTCAAAGAAAAAGAAGCAAATAAAGTTGCAAAAATGGGTAGACATGGTCCAAGAGGCGGTAGTTGTAGTTTCAAACAAGGATAAAATAGGTTATAATATTAAATGATTAAAATATTGATGATAGAAGATGATACCGAATTTTCAACACTTTTGACCAATTTTTTATCCCAATACGGAATTGAAGTTACGAGCTATGAAGATCCATTCTTGGGTTTGAGTGCCGGTATAGACAAATACGATTTGCTTATTTTGGATCTTACTTTGCCTGGAATGGATGGCATTGAAGTATGTAAAGAGATAGTAGCAAAATACGATATTCCTATCATCATATCCTCGGCTAGAAGCGATATAAGCGATAAGATAATCGGGCTTCAAATAGGCGCAGATGATTATCTTCCAAAACCCTATGACCCAAAGGAGATGTATGCACGCATAATATCTCTTTTGCGCAGATATAAAAAAACACATACCATCACAGAGCCTGCCTATCGTCTTAGAATTGATGAAAATAAAGAGCAGATAATTTTTGATGATACTCCACTTGAGCTCACTCCTGCAGAATATGAAGTTTTAAAACTCTTGATCCAAAATCGCGGTGCAACCGTATCAAAAGAGCAGATATTATATGGTTCTGAAGTTTTTAACTACGGAGGAGATGCATCATTGGCCGTAATATTAAATAGGCTTCGCAATAAACTAGATCAATCAGTAACTATCAAGACTGTCAGAGGTGTTGGATATCGGTTGCTTGCATGAGTTTATATCATAAAATCCGTATAATTTTTTTAATAGCTTTTCTGTTTGTAAGTGCTTTTTTCGGGTTATTTCTTTTTATACACGATAATACACAAAAACATGATATACAAAAAAGATATATGCAAACTGCTCGTTTTGTTTTGGTTAATTTACATAACAATAATGCCCACGATTCCCAATTGGTAGAAATACTAAAAGACAACAATTTTAGGCTGCTTCAAAATTCACCCGAGACAATCTCTGATATAAAATCTTTACCATTGGTATTTAGTAGAAAAACGCCTAACAATGGCAAAGTAGAAGTCTATCAAGGCAAAAAGAATCATTATCTTGCATTTGGCGACAATGACAAAATAGTAATGTTGCTCGAGGATATATCAACGAAGAAATTTGCATGGGAAATTACTTTTGGATATGCGATTAGTTTGGTGTTTTTGATCATGCTTTATTTGTGGTTGATAGGAAGTCTGAAGCCGCTTAAGGCATTGCAAATGCAGATACAGCAGGTAGTCAACGGGAATCTATCTGTGTCCACACATTCAAATGCCACAGATGAAATAGGGCAGGTTGCAAATGCTTTTGATGCAGCATTAAGAAAAATTGAAACCCTTATTAATTCTAGACAGCTTTTTTTGCGTACTATTATGCATGAGCTCAAAACACCGATTGCAAAAGGCGTTATTCTTACAGAATTTATAGAAAATACAGATATCAAAAAGGGGTATGAAAGTGTATTTGAGAGATTGGAACTTTTGATTGAAGAGTTTTCAAAAATTGAACAGATGTTGTCTTCAAATTATCAATTAAAACTAGCATCATATAGCATCATAGACATTGTAGAGCAAGCAATTGAGCTTATGATATTTGATGAGAAAGAGGTACAGCAGCACATTGAAATAGTGCAAAATAGCAACTTGATCGTTCATAGTGACTTTGATCTACTTAGTTTAACTTTTAAAAATCTCATTTCAAATGCTATAGCTTATTCTCCATCTCATCGCGCCACTATTCGCATAGAAAGCAATAGCGTAATTATAGAAAATGACGGCAAGCAATTTACACAAGATATTCAAAGTTGTTTTGTGCCTTTTCATGCAGGTTCAAATGGGAGCGGTTTGGGGCTGTATATAGTAA
>JAFGWQ010000014.1 GCA_016937075.1 Campylobacterales bacterium
GACAGGCTTGATATACTAGAGATCATTTCACATAACGGATTTGATGAATCATTGGAGAATCAAGACGAAGAACAAGGCGAGGATTCATGGTTGGCACTTTATTGCGTAGATCTTACAACATTGGCAAAAAGCGGCAAGATAGATCCGGTTATTGGCAGATCAGGTGAGATAGAGAGGGTTATGCAGACTCTCTGTCGCAGAAAGAAAAACAATCCTATTCTTGTAGGTGAAGCAGGAGTAGGCAAGACTGCTATAGTGGAAGGATTGGCTCTCAAAATTGTTAACAATGAAGTCCCCAAAGTATTGCAAAATGCACAAATTTTTGCTCTTGATATGGGAGCATTGGTAGCAGGCACTAAATATAGAGGCGATTTTGAAAAACGACTCAAGGGAATACTAAAAGAGATAGAGGGCATCAATGATGCAATTTTGTTTATTGATGAGATACATATGATAGTAGGAGCAGGAGCTACAAGCGGCGGCAGCATGGATGCTTCCAATTTGCTTAAACCCGCACTTGCGAGAGGTGAATTTAAATGCATAGGCGCCACTACGTTTGCTGAATATCGTAATTTTTTTGACAAAGACAAAGCGTTATCAAGAAGGTTTGCTAAAATAGATGTTAATGAGCCTAATTTTGAGGATACTTTACAGATCCTCAAAGGTGCCAAGGCTAAATATGAAGAATTTCATCATATTACATTCACTGATGACGCACTCAAAAGAGCTATAGAGTTATCGATCAGGTATATTCATGACAGGTTTTTACCGGATAAAGCCATGGATATCATAGATGATGTGGGCGCAAGTTGTGTACTGAACAATAAAAAGGATATTGTTATCTCGCCAAAAGAGATAGAAGAGAGTGTTGCAAAATCTCTTTCATTGCCATCTACTATTGTAAGCAGCGATGATCTCTCTAAAATCGCTTCTTTGCAAAGCAAGCTAAAATCAAAGATCATTGATCAAGACAAAGCAGTAGATGTATTATGCAGTGCAATCAAACGTTCATATGCAGGGCTTAGCGGAGAACATAAGCCAATAGGCAGTTTCTTGTTCGTTGGACCTACCGGAGTGGGCAAAACAGCACTAGCTATAGAATTAGCAGAGTCTATGCAGATGCATTTTGCCAGATTCGATATGAGCGAATATATGGAAAAACATACAATCAGCCGTTTGATAGGAGCGCCTCCTGGATATGTAGGCTTTGAGCAAGGAGGCTTGCTAACCGAGACCATCAAGAAACATCCTCATACCGTCTTGCTCCTTGATGAGATAGAAAAAGCACACCCTGATATTATGAATATATTGTTGCAAGTAATGGATAATGCAAAGTTGACCGACAATAACGGTATTGTTAGCGATTTTAGTCATGTAGTACTTATAATGACATCAAATCTAGGTACCAAAGAAGCAAGTGTTATGGGCTTTGCAAAAGATGAGAGCGTAAAAACCGATGCAGCACTAAAGGGCTTTTTCTCACCAGAGTTTCGTAATCGCTTAAGCGCAGTGATAGAATTTGCTCCTTTGTCAATCAAAAGCTTAGAGCGTATCGTATCGCTTGAGATCGACAAATTAAATACCATTTTGGTGCCAAAAAAAGTAATAGTCAAACTTACGCCAAAAGCCAAAGAGTATCTAGCTAAAGAGAGCTATGATATAAAATATGGAGCTAGACATATAGCTAGAATTATAGATGAGCGGATAAAAGAACATTTGAGTGATGAGATATTGTTTGGCAGACTTAAAAATGGAGGCAAAGTTACAGTTGGGGTCAAGGCAAATAATTTGGAGTTTTCATTTGGAGCATAAATATGGCATCGATGTTCGATGATGATTATCTAATATCACCGCTTGGAGCCGATCACATCTTTCCAAACCCTAGAAATGCTTCAGATGAAGGACTTTTGGCATTTGGAGGAGATTTGTCCCCAAGTCGTATATTGACAGCTTATAGAAAAGGAATTTTTCCTTGGTATGGCGAAGGCGATCCTATTCTTTGGTGGTCTCCTAACCCTAGATCGTTGTTGTATCCGTCGCAATTTAAAGTATCCAAATCTTTTCGCAAAATGCTAAAAAGCAATCGCTTTGAAGTAAAATTTGATACAAATTTTGCCGATGTTATCAAAGCTTGTGCTTATACCCCCAGAGAAGGACAAAGCGGCACATGGATATTGCCGGAAATGCAAGATGCGTACATAAAGCTCCACGAGATGGGATTTGCCCATAGTGTGGAGAGCTATATAGATGGTAAATTGGTAGGCGGATTGTATGGTATTTCAATAGGTGGGGCATTTTTTGGAGAATCTATGTTTTCTCATGTGAGTGACGCGTCTAAAGTAGTTTTCAAAGCACTAAGTGATGTTTTAGCTCTGAGAAGCTATGATTTCATTGATTGTCAAATACCTACTGAACACTTAAAAAGTTTAGGAGCTGTCATTGTGGATAGAGATGAGTTTTTGGACTCACTCAAAGCTACTATTCAAAAGCCGGGCGATTTGGGCTCGTGGCAACACTATAAATGGGAGTATAACGATGCTAGATAGAGACATACCATTCTCTTTGTGGTTGGATTTTGTAGAGCGAGATTTTATCAAAACCAAATTTGTTGAATTGATTGAAAAACGCATAATAAATGGAGCCACGAGCAACCCATCTATATTTGCATCTGCTATCATGCATTCACCGGCATATAAAGAGCAGCTATCATCCTTGGAAGGCAAAAGTGCAAAAGAAAAATACGAGGCACTTGCTATTGAGGATATTAAACTTGCAGCGCAAGCGTTAAGACCTCTGTATGATGAAGGACACGACGGATATATCAGTATAGAAGTAGATCCATTCTTGTCACATGATACCAAAGCCACAGTACGAGAAGCTAAAAGACTTTTCAAGGCTATCGGTGAACCAAACGTGATGATGAAAATTCCTGCTACTCCGGAAGGATACAGTGCTATGAGACAACTTCTTAGCACCGGGATTTCTGTGAATGCTACACTTATTTTCTCTTTGCTCCAAGCTAAAAAATGTCTTAGGGCTATGAAAAAAGGTCTTAGCGTGTTTGAAAACAGCGGAGGCAGAAGGGCCAGAGGAGTTATCTCTGTATTTGTTAGCCGTTTTGACCGCATGTTAGATCCTAAGCTTGAAGCACTTGGTATCGAGACAGCAAAAACAGGTATTTATAATGCAGCTAGAATATACAATATGATCGAAGAGAGCCATACTCCTAGCGTGAGAGCACTATTTGCCAGTACTGGTGTCAAAGAGGGCGAAAAATTGCCTGAAGATTATTATATTTCTGAGCTTTACGCTAGTCATGCCGTCAATACCGCTCCGCTTAGAACTATCTATGCTTATATGGAACACCCACAAGAATCTTTTGTATTGCCTATAGACAAAAGTATCATTTCTGCACATTTTGCCAAGCTTAAAGAAGCCGGTATAGTAATGAGTGAAGTTTATGAAACACTTTTAGAAGAGGGACTTAGATCATTTGAAGTATCTTTTGGGCAAATGCTTGAGAGTTTAAAATAAGGACAAAATCTTTATTTTGCTCTATCTTTTATCATATGATGTTATGATAAAAGATTTTGCATTTCATTTTTTATCCTGATATAAAAAATCTCGTCTATTTTTTATTTTTGTCATAAGGACGATAGGCCAAAGCCACTCTCCACTCCATGCCGTGAAGCCTAATGCTCTGCCATATTACTTTTTTGATGACTTTTTCTTTTGAACTAGGAGCTAAAAAGATGTAACTGCCTTCCCCCGAAGGTGTAGACGCTACCTTTCCCCCCAAAGCCAATAGGCTCTCATATTCAGCATACATTGGATCGCTAAAGAGGTTTCTGCCAATTTCATCACTGTCTTGATCATAAATAAGCGTGCCGTCTTTTTGCATGATCCAGAGCTCATAATCATCCGGAATTATGTTTTTTGCGAGAATAGATCTAATGAAGAGATCGGGGCGGATCAATACACTGATGGAACCTATAAGATTTTTTTGATTGTCATATACCGGATACGCAAGGTCTACTGCCAAAAAACCTTCTGCAGCCTTAAACCCACCGCTAAAAACCGGTACTTTATTTTTGCGCAGTGCAGCCACATGTTCTTGAGCGCTGATATCAGTACCTTCAAAATTTTTATAATCTTGCGGTTCTATATAGCGCATGATCCCCTTTGCGTCAATAAAAGCAGTTTCTACTATGTCATGATTTTTTTCAAGTACCGAAATAAGTACTTTTCTTATCCCTTCTTCATTGTTGATATCAAATATGTTTGCTTTGATCAATGCAGAAGTTGAATCGTCGATGATATCCAGCCTTTTTTGCAGATCAGGCACAAAACGTTTTAAAGAAATATTTAACAGGGGAGCAGCTTGAATTTTTGAGCTGTCAGTATCTACTAAAATTATCCGCCATGGCATATTTGAGAGTTTACGGTAATGCGCATATTTGAGACCTTTTTGCTCATACTGTATCGTTCCGCTCTTTTTTGTTGTTAGGGATTGAGATAATGTTTCTTGCATGGTTTTGTTGACACGCATAAAAATGTTTGTAAATACCATATCATTATTTTGATCAAGCATCGTATCACCCTTGTTATCTAGAACAAACCATGTATAGTTTTTAGATATAGCAAAATCACGATCTAGCTGCGTGTAAAGTTCATCTAGAAAAACAGAAGTGCCAAGAGCACCAATAACTTTTTTATCTACAATGATCGGAACAGCTACTACTGCAGATTTTTTTCCTGATGAACGGCTATATATCGGGTATCCTTTGATCTGATTTCCGGCAAATAATGATTTGAAATACGCTCGGTCGCTTAGATTTAAGTTGGTATAATCCTGTGTAACGGTATAGTAATTACCGTCAGGTAGAACAAAAAAATAAACTCCAGGCAAGTTCGGCGTAATCTTTTTGAGGCGAGCTTTAATTTTATTCCAATCAGCGCTTTTAGCTTCAGGGCTAGCGGCAATGAGTTCCAGCGATGTTAGTGCATTTGTAAAAATAGAATCAAGATGATTAGCAGCACCATTAAGTGTTGTATTGAGTTCGGTATCGGGTAAGCCTTGTTTTGGCATTTGAGCCCATAGTGAACTTACAATTAGAAAAGAAAA
>JAFGWQ010000094.1 GCA_016937075.1 Campylobacterales bacterium
ACATGGCGGACAACTGTATCCTTTCAGGCTGCTCGTGAAGATGCAGCAGCCCTACATCGCAGGACTTTATAGTCATAATGATAATCTCCAGATATATGTCAATAGAGGCACAGGGTATTGGGGCCCGCCTATGAGGCTTGGCGTGAGTAGCGAGATAACGAATATTAAGCTTTTACCGAGTTGATAGGTTTTAGCCCAATAATGTCTTAACCATCTGATTTATCCGACCGCCGTCTGCTTGATTACCTACAGCTTCTTTGGCTGCACCCATGACTTTGCCCATATCTTTCATCGATGTTGCACCCGTAGTTGCGATGATCTCTTTTAGGATAGCTTCTAGTTCACTATCGCTTAATTGTTTTGGCAAATATGGTGCGATGATAGCAAGTTCTGCATCTTCTTTTTCTACTAGATCCATTCTATTGGCAGCTGCAAACTGTGCTTTCGCTTCTTCTCTTTGTTTGGCATATTTGGCGATAAGCTTGACCACTTCCTCATCATCCAATTCTCTTCGCTCATCTACTTCTATCTGTTTTATCATGGTTTGGATATTGCGGAGAGTATCTCTTTTTGCATTTTCTTTGGCTCTCATAGCATCTTTGATGGCTTCTTTTATTTCTTCTTTGAGATTCATATTAGTATCCTTGTTATTGGTAATTTGAAGATGATTATACTATAATCTCATTTATGATATTAACAATCGCCGACACCCAATTAGATACCTCACTTATTACCAAACTTTATCCGGTTGCTATCGTAGGCACAGGTGAAGAGAATGAGACTACACATATCAGTCTTGAATGGTTAGAAACCGAAGGGGTAGGCAAGGTTATGGTCGCTGGATATGCAATAGTTGTCAATCTGCAAGACGGTGTAAAAAAAGAATTTTTTTACCACACAAAAGATGAATTAACCAAAGAAATTATCTCCATACAAGAGCAGTTTGCTTCCAAGTAAAAATCTTTTTTGTTTGGTTTTAAGTTAAATTCACCTATCATATAATAAACATTTTTTGGAGCTCATATGTCATTATTTCAACTTATACTTTTTATAGTTGCCATTGTAATTTTTTATATTTTTTTCAAAAAACTTTTTGCCGGAGATTATCCTAAAAGAGGTGTTGATTTTGAAGCTACGTTGCCAGATGAACAGATAGGCGGCGTAACCAGTCCTGATAAGATCTTTTCTAAACCAAAGCCAAATATGAGCAGGCTGGATGAACTTTTGGAGATTGCTGATGAGTCCGTGTCCAAAGGAGATTTTTTAGAAGCCAAAAAAGCACTTCAAAGCGCAGCTATCGTCGATAGTAAAAATATAGGCGTCTTGCAAAGACTCGGGTATTTATCGCTTCAGGATAATGATCTTGATGGTGCAAAAAAATATTATGAGGATATCTTGACTATAGATAAAGATAGTGATTCAGCTTATAGCGCACTTGCAAATATCTACCACAAACAAGATGAAAATGATCTAGCTATAGAGTATCATGAAAAGGCCATATCTCTTGATGCCGGTTATGCGCCAAATTATTTCAATTATGCAAACACACTGTATGATCTTGGACGTAACGATGAGGCACTTGCCAATTATAAAAAAGCATTGGAGCTAGATAACTCTTTGGATAATGCAAAGACAATGATAGATAAATTATCTTCAAAGGAGTCATAATGAATGATCGTTGTTTTGTAGAGCAGGCTGCAACAAGTGATATACTTTTGCGAGTAACCAATGTATGCAGCGTATGTTATGCTTCCTTGAAAGAGGGTGCAAAGATATATTATGATATGCATTCTTACCGTTATGTGTGTGAATCGTGCAAAGAAAAACTATCCGAGCATATGAATGAAGAGTGTGAGATAGAAAAAAACGAAGCAGGGTTGTTTTAGTTTATGCATATAAAACCTATAGATTCTCACGCCGCTTTGCGGCTCAGAATGACCGGAAGTTTGTCGTCTTGAGAAGTCTTTATACTTCGTGAAGATCTCTTTTGTTAGATTCTCACGCCACTTCGTAGCTCAGAATGACCGGAAGTTTGTCATCTTGAGAAGTCTTTAGGCTTCGTGAAGATCTCTTTTGTTAGATTCTCACACCACTTCGTAGCTCAGAATGACCGGAAGTTTGTCATCTTGAGAAGTCTTTAGGCTTCGTGAAGATCTCTTTTGTTAGATTCTCACGCCACTTTGCGGCTCAGAAAGACGAAGAGGTAATATTTCATATGAGATCCTGAAACAAGTTCAGGATGACAATTTGCTTCAGATATCATCCACAATATATCTAACCGCATTTAGATAGCTTAGATTATTTAATTCTATTCCTTTGTATGCTATATCAAATGCAGTTCCATGGTCTACCGAAGTTCTCAGTATCGGCAAACAAAGTGAGACATTTATGCTCTCATCAAAATAGAGAGCCTTCAATGGTGCCAAGCCTTGATCATGATACATCGCTACCATATGTGTATAGCGAGTGCGCATATGAGGCGTAAATGCCACATCCGGCACCAGAGGTCCTGTGAATAATTCTTTGCCTATGGTGCTATTTGCTTGTTTAATGGCTTGCGTGATCATCTCTTCTTCGTTCCCCAGTACCCCGCCGTCTCCGGCATGGGGATTGAGCCCAAGAACCCCGATCATATCGGAAGGTTTTATACTTTTGGCAAAATCTATCAAAAAATTAGTCAATTTTTCTGCCGTAAGACTTGGGGCTACTTCTCTAAGCGGCACATGCTCAGTAAATAATGCTACAAAAAGCTTCGGGCATCCTAGCATCATGATAGCATCAGTTTTAAAAAAATCCCTCAATGCATCTGTATGCCCCTTGTAGTTTATGCCGGCTAATTCCCATGCTTTTTTATGGATTGGCAGGGTGCAAATGCCGTCAACTTTTTTGTCTTTTGCCAATTGTACGGCAGCACGGAAAGAAGCATAACTATATGCACCGCTTTGCTTGTCTATTTCGCCGGCTTTTATATAAAAATATGGAGCTACGGCATCAACTGTTTGAAAATTTGATGGCACTTTTAGCTGCAGTTTGTCGCCCGCTTGCAGTAGCATATCTCTATCTATGCAATACAACGGAGATATGATCTTTGATATCTGGTCATGGTTTCTAAGTATGAGCTCTATGCCAATGCCGTTTAGGTCGCCTACGCTTATGGCTACTTTTTTCATCTTAGTTACCGTCATACTGAACTTGTTTCAGTATCCTATAATATTTAGATCCTGAAATAAATTCAGGATGACAAAAATCTATAATCATTTCTCAATACACTTTTTCATATCTAATATTGCTTTCTCTAGTCCGGTAAATACAGATCTGGCGATAATGCTTTGCCCGATATTAAGCTCTTCAATGTAAGGTATATTTGCAATTGCTTGTACGTTTTGATAATTTAGACCATGTCCTGCGGCAACCTTTAGACCCATTTCGTGAGCTTTTTTGCTCAATATTGTGAGTTTATCCAACTCTTGGTGTAGTTTTTGGAGCAAGATATCTCTAGGCAGTTCCAATTCTTTGATGGAGCAATGTGTGGATGAAAGATTTGCATAAAGCATGGCGTAAACATTGGCATATGATCCGGTATGAAATTCTATCCATTCTGCCCCAAGTTCTTTTGAAGCGTTAATGGCTTCTAGTGTAGGGTCAATAAATAGCGATACTTCTATCTCATGGTCATGAAGTTTAATGATCGCATTTTGGAGTCGTGAAATTTCTCCAGTGACTGCCAATCCGCCTTCTGTGGTTACTTCTTCTCTTTTTTCAGGTACCAGAGTAACACGGTGAGGCTTTAGAGAACAAGCGATATCTATCATGGAAGGCTCGATAGCGCACTCAAGATTGACCGGCAATTGTGATAAAGATATGATATTTTTGGCATCACTGTCTTGGATATGGCGTCTATCTTCACGCAGATGAATTGTGATCTGATCCGCACCTGCTAATTTGCATATACCAAGTGCGTCAAGTGGATTTGGGTCGTTTATCTTCCTAGCTTCCCGCAAGACCGCTATATGGTCTATATTGACACCTAATTTCATAATATTCCTTGCTGTATAATCTATAGAGATTATATCATATTTAAATTTTGTCAAAACCAACTATTACCAACATTATGGTAAAATCCGCTCAATTTAATAAAGAAACAAAAGGTATCTGCATGGCAAAGAAAAATATCAAAAAAGCGGTTTTGGCTTACAGCGGAGGGCTTGACACCAGTATCATCCTAAAATGGCTTCAAGACGAGTATGGTTGTGAGGTTGTGACTTTTACAGCCGATCTAGGGCAGGGCGAAGAGGTAGAGCCCGCTCGTGCTAAGGCACTTGCTCTTGGGATAAAACCGGAAAATATATTTATCCTTGATCTACGTGAAGAGTTCGTAAAAGACTTTGTGTTTCCTATGTTCAGAGCCAATGCTATATATGAAGGCGAATACTTATTGGGTACTTCTATAGCCAGACCTCTTATAGCCAAAAAACAGATAGAGATCGCACAGCAAACAGGCGCTGACGCAGTTAGTCATGGAGCAACAGGCAAAGGAAATGACCAAGTAAGATTTGAGCTTGGCTACTTGGCTTTAAATCCGGATATCGCCGTAATTGCTCCATGGAGAGAGTGGGATTTGAACTCTCGTGAAAAACTACTTGCATATGCAAGAGAAAATAATATAGAGATCTCCAAAAAACATCTTGATGAAAATGGCAATCCAGCTGTGAGTCCATACTCAATGGATGCAAATTTACTTCATATATCATACGAGGGGCTACATTTGGAAAATCCAAATAATGAACCCGAAGAGAATATGTGGCTATGGACAAATTCACCTGAAAATGCTCCTGACAAAGCAGAATATATCACGATCACTTATCGCCAAGGCGATCCTGTAGCTATAAACGGTGAAGAGATGAGTCCGGCAACGTTGCTAAAAACACTTAATGATTACGGCAACAAGCACGGTATCGGGCGTATAGATATAGTAGAAAACAGATATGTAGGGATGAAAGCCAGAGGTTGCTATGAGACTCCAGGCGGAACTATCATGCT
>JAFGWQ010000095.1 GCA_016937075.1 Campylobacterales bacterium
AAAGGATTTGCAATGAAACATTGGTCGTTAAATTTTAGATTATGGCATTGGATAAATGCAATAGTAATATTTGGCTTACTTGGTACTGTTTTTTTACGTAAAACATTTCTAAGCTATAGAACAAATAGTGAGATCATCATGGATAAACTTAGTGATATAAATATCACTATAGCCAAAGATCAAGCAATCTCAATTGCAAGAGCCGTCAGATCTCCTATGTGGGATTGGCATATTTGGCTCGGGTATGCTTTGGCTGCATTGGTAGTTTGGAGAATCGTGCTATTTTTTACAGATAGCGGAAAACAAAATTATCAAAATTGCTCCGAAAAAACAACTCACGACAAAATCGTTAGTGCACTATACGTGATCTTTTATGCCTTAATGTTTCTTATGGCTGGAACAGGGCTTGCATTGCACTTTCATGATTTTTTACACATCGGAGAAGATCTAGGACATAGCATTAAAGAATTTCATGAACTGCTTTATAATGGGATTTTGTATTTTGTAATTATTCATATAGCAGGAGTGATCATAGCAGAAAACAAGGGAGATAAAGGGATAATCTCGAGCATGGTAGGAAAATCAGAAACTAACATATGATCTCATTTACTTTCCAGCCGCTTATCGAGATATTTGAGAGGCTCAAAACATTACTTCAAACTTCGAACATTGTAAGTTTCGAAGTGATAAATCCGGATATTTCACATAACTCATATAGCGGAGAGCCTATTGTAATAAATGGCATAAATTATCTCTATCACGGATATAAAGCATGGGTAAACCTGGCCGAACTGCTTGGCTGCAAGATATGCACACCTGTTAAAAACCAAGAGCATACCGTAATCATCACATTCCAAAAACTAAATACAAGTGATTCTTTTCATGATGCACCAATAAAAAACAAAGAAGAAAAATACGGAGTAGATTCTGCATTTTTTGATATCAATAAAAACGAAGAACCTACTTTTCTAAGTGCATATCACAAAGCACTTCAAGCGGTTAAAATAGAAACTAGACAAAATATACTAGATCTTGGCATAAACAAAGCAGATGAATTTGAACTAATTGCCTCCATGCTACAGCCAGAAGTATTTCAAAACATAAAAATGACAGGCATAGACCACTCCGTTTCAGCGATAGAATTTGCAAAAAAGAGATTTCCTGATGCAACATTTTATGCTCACGATATCAATAAACTTGGCGGGCTTCCCATAGAACGATTTGACCTCATCATTTCAATAGGTACTTTGCAGAGCCCGAGCATAAATTATAAGCCATTTTTAATGGATCTGGTAAAAAATAATCTCACTAAAAATGGAGCATTGATCTTAGGATTTCCAAATTCTCGCTGGATTGGCGGTGAGCTGATATATGGAGCAAAAGCTCCCAATTATAATTATTCCGAAATGTCACTTCTGTTTAATGATGTAATTTTCGCTAAAAAATACCTACAACAAAAAAAGTTTCGTGTCACCATAACCGGGCGTGAATATATATTTATAACTGCTACGAAGATAGGAACACCCTAATTTATTATCTTTACCAATCCTTCTAGGCTGATAATATGCAATTTTTTGGACCGTACTTCGACTAACCCTGCTTCTTTGAAACGTTTTAGAATTCTAGACAACCCTTCTGGTGTAAGCATAATATTTGAAGCAATTTGGCGTTGAGTGAGTTGGGACAATTGATATTCATTGTCTATCAAAAAGGTTGCGGTACGCACTGAGGCATTTGAAATAGTGGCATATCTCAAGACACTCTCTAAATGCTGTATCTTTTTGGTTAGCGAATTTATCAATACCTGTGATAGCGGAGAGCTTTTGGATATATATGATAACACCGAGTCTAAATCGATTTCATATATCTCAACACTATTTTTACACCTTGCTGTAGCTGGATAAGGAATACTCTTCAATGTTGCCATTTCAGCAACAAGCGAAGGGGCCGTAAACTGGCCCATCACAATTTCATTTCCTTTTTCATCATGCTTGTAAACTTCTACTTCACCGCTAGCCAATATCAAAAATTTTTGTGGCTGTTCACCGGCATAAAAAAGTATTTTGCCAGCTTCAAATTCTCTTTTTTTGGCTACAGATTCCAAGTACCTAAGTGTTGCATCATCTAGTGATGCAAAAAGCGTAATCTCTTTAAATTTCATATCATCTTAACCATAATCAATACCTCGCCTTGTACTATAGTATATACTTCCTGAAAAACAAGGACAAGACAATGATAGATCACTCAACAATGCCTCAAGTAGCCTTCGATGAGATGAACAAAGTGCATCACGAAGAAGCAAGCTTGCTCAATACACTTGAAGAATTGCTAAAAAACTCTCCGAATGACTATGACTCCATAGCAACTTGTTTGCATGAGATCATAGAACACACTAGAGGGCATTTTAAGAACGAGGAGAGACTTATGCGTGAAGTGGGTTTCCCTGCATTTACCATGCATGAAGGCGAACATATCAGAGTATTTAATGAAATGCAGCGTGTTGTATCTCAGTGGCTAAGTACTAAAAATAACGAATTGCTACATGAGTACTTTTTGGGCTCAATGCAAGAATGGCTATATACTCATATCACGACAATGGATACCATCACTGCACAATTTATCTGCATGCGTAAAGGCTGCTAGATGACAAAAGTATCTTTTTTTGAAAATATTTATTTTGATGCCACACCACAGATCACAAAGATGTTGGAAACTCCTACTAGCAAAGAGATTCGTATCTGTATGGCAAAGGGAAATATTATGAAGGAGCACACAGCTCCGGGAGCTATAACTATTATGGTTCTTAGTGGAGAGGTAAACATAGGCTCAAATGACAAAAATATCACAGTGCAAGATGGCGAAATGATATATTTTGATGCAAAAGTCCCTCATTCCCTTGAAGCCAAAGAGGAGAGCATCATAAGGCTAACGCTATCCAAAAATGATACCGCACAAAGAGTTCTCAATCTTGCAAAATTATAAAAAATCATAAAACACATCGGCAAAGTTGACTATTTTGCCGTTTTTTATCTCAATCCCTTCTTGCTCTAATAATGCTATCTTTTTGTCTATTCCAAATGCATAATTGCCGACCTCTCCACTACTCTTGACTACTCTGTGACATGGCACCGTAATGGGATTTGGATTTTTAGCCATTGCCGTACCTACTGCACGATAAGCTTTTGAGCTCAGTGCATGGGCAATTGCTTGATATGTCGTTACCTTACCTTTGGGAACTTGCACTAAAAGCGCATAACATTGGTCACGAAAATTCATATACGCCTCCTCTTTTTTGTTAATCTTTATCAGTCGGTACAATAAAAAATTATACTGGATATATTGTTATGCTATCATGTTGACATAAAAATACAAGTAATTTCTGTGAGCTATCTGTGTAGTAGCTTTGGGCAATAAATTCATTTTGTATGATATAATCACACTATTCTTCAATGACCAACTTCAAGTTTAATCAAATAAATTGGCACTGTAAATATAATACAAAGGTAGCAAATGCCCTTCAAAACTTTAAATATTCAACTACAAAACAATATAGCATCCTTGGGATACACAACACCTACTCCTATTCAAGCCAAAGCGATACCATTGATACTGCAAGGACGCGATATTTTGGGTGCTGCACAAACAGGCACAGGAAAAACTGCTGCATACTCATTGCCTATTTTGCAAATGCTAAACAAAGCAGTCTCTAGCGAGCCTGCTCGTATCCAAGTTTTGGTTATAGTTCCTACTCGCGAACTCTCTGATCAGATCACAATGGCCATGAGAAACTTTGCTCTGGATACAGGACTCAGGATCCTTAATATTTCTGGCGGTGTCAACATGACAAAACAAATTGCATCACTAAACAAAGGTGCAGATATCATCGTTGCAACTCCTGGACGCTTTATAGAGCTTAACCGCCAAGGGCATATTCCGCTTTCAAAAGTGCAATATCTAGTACTTGATGAAGCTGATACGATCTTGGACATGGGATTTGTACGAGAAGTAGAACAGATAATAGATATATTGCCTCCAAAACGCCAAACTATTTTATTTTCTGCGACGATGACCGGTGCAGTTAAAAGGCTTAGTGAAAAAATCCTAAAAAAACCTCTTTTGGTTGAGATAGACAATCTCTCACCTGCCGATCTAACGATACGCCAAATCGTCCATCCTGTAGAAAAAGAGAAAAAAAGTGAACTTCTTTCTTTTATTATCGGCTCCAATAATTACCCGCAAGTGTTGGTTTTTACTCGTACTAAGATTATTGCAGACGAAGTTAGTCAGCATCTAAAAGAGAGTGGCTTACCTTGTACTACCATTCATGGAGACAAAAAGCATGGAGCCAGGGATCGCGCCTTGAAAGATTTCCGTTCCGGTGAGATAAAGATCTTGGTGGCAACAGACATAGCAGCACGCGGATTGGATATTGATGATTTGGGAGTTGTTATCAATTATGATATCCCCCATATCCCCAATGACTACATACACCGCATAGGCAGAACCGGCCGCGCAGGCAAAGATGGAGTAGCAATCACCCTTTTATCTA
>JAFGWQ010000096.1 GCA_016937075.1 Campylobacterales bacterium
AAAGAGATTAAAAAGATATTAGATATACATTAAAAACATATTAAAAGGATATATTATGGCAAGAAAACAAAACCTCGATTTCGTTGATCAGGCTATACAAAGTGCAGGTCTCAAAGAGACAAATACTGATACTAACAATAAAGTCAAAAAGATAAAAACCATACAGATCTTAGTGGACTGGGAAAATAAGATAAAAAACTATTATGGTGGCACTGTGGCATCATATATCACCATGGCCATTCAGGAAAAAATGAAGAGAGATGGGATTTTATAGCTAAAATAGAAAGATAAGTCAGATAGGTAAGATAACTCAAACTATTGTCTTTATTACAATAGTTTGACAAAAAATTATACTTCTCTCTTGAGCCTAAGTAAAAAATTCTCCCACCACTCAAGTAACTCTCTCGTCTGTTCTGTATAATCTGCTTTGTGCATATATGCTCTTACAACTTGACTTTTCTCATGATGATCAAGCACTGCCTCTTTGACCTCAAAGCTCATTCTATGCTTATCCGCATATGTTTCAATAAGACTTCTATATGTACCTCGGAAGCTATGCTGTGTCTGTTTTGTGCCTTTTTCTATATCATCATAACCCATGATTCTTAAAGCCTTATTGCAGCTTTCAACATTGAGCGGTTTGTGAGTATCATGAACACCATGAAACACCCATTTGCCCCAGCCGGTATACGGCTTTATCTCGTTTAGAATAGCTATAGCTGTATCTGTAAGAGGTAATTTAAAATCATTAAGATTTTTATCTTTTACTTTCATTTCGTCTCTTGGGATCATTAAAATCTTATTATCGAAATCTATCATTTCCCACCTAAGCGTAGTCATATTTTCAGCTCGCAGCATTGTGAAAGGGTAGAGCTTTAAAGCGCATCTTGTTATAATATCACCTTTGTATACATCTATGTCCCTAAGTAGCTGTCCAAGAATTTTCTCATCTACAATTTTGGGATGATGATTTTTTTTTCGTTTTGGTAAAACTTCACTAGATATATTATGGATAATATTATTCTCGCAGTACCCATGCGAAGTTGCGAATGTCCAAACTCTTCTACACCATCCAAGTGCTTTATTTGCTAATTCCGGAGATACGATTGCTTTTATCCTTAATACCTCTAAAATTGCCGAATGGTGTATATCGCCTATATGCATTGACGAAATAATCTCTCTATTGTTATTATATTTAACAAAGCGAGGAAATATGTCTTTTTCAAACACTCTTTTGATTTGTGAAATAGTATTAGGTTTATCTCTTGACTCCAAAACTTCATCGATCCATTGATATACAACCTTATGAAGCTGTGATTTGTCATCAAGGATACACTGTTGCTTTTCTGCCTGGATCGTATCCATTGGATCTATGCCACTATTTATAATCTTCTGTAGCTCTCTAACTTTTTCCCTAGCAGATACAAGTGGTGTATTTGGGTAAGCTCCCAAACCCTTTCGTCTCCTCATGGCCTTACCATTCTTATACTTTAAAGTTGGGCTTGAATAACGATAAGCCCAGCGTTTATTACCATTTGTGGCTACAATGATTTGTAGCCCTTTTGTTATACTGTCGGTTAAAACATATTCTTTGTCGGTAGCCTTTAATGCTTTGAGCTCAATGTCATGTGTGAATGTTTTTTTATCCATTGTGGTTCATAAATCCCTTAAAAATCTATATTTTTGCGATATGAACCAAATTATGAACCATTTAAGCTTAGCTTTGGATAATATATAATGAACTGTATTGGAGGAAAAATTGCTTCAAAGCTCGTATTTTAGGGCTTTAAATGATGTTTATTAAATGTGATTGAAGTTGTTTGTGGTGCGGATAAAGAGACTCGAACTCCCATGCCTCGCGGCACCAGATCCTAAGTCTGGCGTGTCTACCAATTTCACCATATCCGCACAAAGTAGTTTGTAATCATATCGATTTTCTTTGAAAAAATCCTTAATGATTCTTCTATTTGATAATTTAATCAAACAGGTGGTACGCCCGTCAGGATTCGAACCTGAGACCGCTCGCTTAGAAGGCGAGTGCTCTATCCAGCTGAGCTACAAGCGCGCATTTTTTTCGCTAGTGGTACGCCAGAGAGGACTCGAACCTCTAACCCTCAGATCCGAAGTCTGATGCTCTATCCATTGAGCCACTAGCGCTCTTGTTTTTATGTTATGGGGTGGGCGACGGGGCTCGAACCCGCGACACCTTGTGCCACAAACAAGTGCTCTACCGACTGAACTACGCCCACCATAATATATTATAAAACTTTTTAACTTTCTTCTTTATGGTCGGAGTGAAAGGACTCGAACCTTCGACCCCCTGGTCCCAAACCAGGTGCGCTACCAGACTGCGCTACACTCCGTTAAAAAGAGTGACATTATAGTCAAAAACTTTCTTTTTGTCAATAGTAAAACGACAAAAAGAATAAAATATTGTAGAGTTGATAATATTATACCAGCTCTACGCCTCTTATGCCTCTAGCTATTTTGCCGATAACATATCCGTCTGTGCTATTTATGATGGCATCAACATCAGTTTCATCCACAACCCATATCATGCCCACTCCCATATTGAATGTACGGTACATCTCATCTTCAGCAATATAGTGGCTCATAAATTCAAAGATAGGCAGCATGCGAATATTATCTTTTTCTACAATCGCACCTAAGCCTTTTGGCAAGACTCTAGGCAGGTTTTCTACAATACCGCCGCCTGTGATATGAGCAAGAGCTTTTATACGGCTTTTGTGTGTTTTAAACAGATCTACATAGATACGAGTAGGCGTCAACAGCGTTTCTATAAGCGGTTTGCCCTCAAATGTGGTTTCCATATTCATGCCCAATGTATCAAAAAAGAGTTTTCTTACCAAAGAGTATCCATTTGAATGTACTCCTGAGCTTGGCATAGCTATAAGAACCTGACCGTCTTTGACATTGCTAAGAGTATCCATTTCGCTTCGTTCAGCTATTCCTACAGCAAATCCGGCCAGATCAAAATCGTCATTGCTGTACATTCCGGGCATCTCGGCTGTTTCACCGCCAATAAGTGCACACCCTGCCTCTCTGCATCCGGCTGCAATGCCCGATACTACGCTTTTGGCATCGTCTGTGATAAGTTTGCCGGTAGCATAGTAATCCAAGAAAAACATAGGAACACCAAAATTGCATATTAAGTCATTCACGCACATTGCTACTAGATCAATGCCTACAGTATCAAGTCTGCCACTTTCGATAGCAAGCTTAAGCTTTGTGCCTACCCCATCAGTAGCTGACAAGATCACAGGTTCACGATATCCGGCAGGTAAGGCATATGCACCTGCAAATGAACCTATGCCGCCTATAACATTTTTATCAAAAGTCGACTTTACATCATCTTTGATAGCCTCTACAAAGGCATTACCCGCATCAATATCTACTCCGGCATCTTTATATGAAATACTTGCCATAAAATCCCCTTTTTAAACTACGCTTTATTGTCAAAACCACATGGTGGAAAAATCTTTTTGAGTATAGAGAGTGACAGGCAAAAACCGGTCAATGCCCACACAATAAATACTATCATTAAGACAAATTGGATCAAAAAAGCGATTTGTATATTTCCAAGCGCAACCATTCCCATCACAAGACCAAGAATGATAGCTATCATTAATTTATGTATTTTTTCTGCGCACATTTGAGTTCCTTTTGCCCTATATTTTTCTTAATTATACTAAAATATTGTTCAAATAAACCAAATGATTAGCTAGCATTTTTCTTGTCTCTAGCCATTCTTCTTCTCTCGTTTGCATCGAGAGATCTTTTACGAATACGAATATTTAGAGGGGTGATCTCTACAAGCTCATCATCTTCTATCCATTCCATGGCAGATTCAAGCGTGATCTTGCGTGGCGGAACGAGTTTGATAGCCTCATCTGCTCCACTTGTTCTCATATTTGTAAGTTGTTTTCCTTTAAGAGGATTGACATCCAAATCGCCAGGTCTCGAAGACTCGCCTATAACCATTCCGCTATATACTTTTTCTTGTGGGCTTACAAACAATACTCCTCTAGCTTGAAGGTTAAATAGTGAAAATGCAACTGCCACACCATCATCCATAGAGACCAAAGCTCCTTGTGTACGGCTCTCAACAACACCGCTATATGGGCGATACTCCAAGTATGAGTGGTTCATGATCCCCTCGCCTTTTGTATCTGTCAAAAACTCATTTCTAAATCCTATAAGCCCGCGAGCAGGGATCTCAAATTCAATTCTAACTGTACCGTCCGGCATAGGCACCAATGAAGTCATCTCTGCTTTTCTCTTGCCGAGTTTTTCTATAGCAACACCTTGAAAAGTTTCAGGTACATCAACGACCAAGTGCTCAAATGGCTCCATGCGCACGCCGTTTTCTTCTTTGATAACAACCTCCGGACGAGCAAGCAAAAACTCAAAACCTTCTCTTCTCATGTTTTCAGCCAAAATACCTATTTGAAGCTCTCCACGACCTGAAACTTTAAAAGATGCATCTCCCATTGGCTCCATGCGCATAGCTATGTTCGTCTCCATCTCTTTAGCTAGTCTTTCTCTAATCTTATTTGAAGTAACATGCTTGCCTTCTGTTCCGGCTAATGGCCCGTCATTTACAGAAAAGATTACCGACAAGGTAGGCTCTTCAATATGCATAGGGTCCAATGCTACAGGATTGTTATTGTCACATATACTGTCTCCAACATCGATATCATTAAATCCAGCGATTGCTACGATATCTCCTGCTTCGGCTTCGGCTATATCCATTCTATCCAAGCCTTTAAAGCCGATGAGTTTAGATATGCGGCTCTTTGATTTGCTGCCGTCTGCTTTGACCAGAGTAAACTCTTCTCCTTTTCTAACTTTACCGTTAAAGATACGAGTGATGCCGATACGGCCTACGAAATTATCATTATCAAGAGTAAATACTTGAGCTTGTGTATCGTTATCAGCTGAACCCGTAGGATATGGCACATGTTCGAGTATTGCTTCAAATAATGGTGTCATATCTTTGTTTTCGTCATTCATGTCCCATTTGGCATAACCGTCTCTTGCTGCTGCGTAAACTACCGGGAATTCAAGTTGTTCTTCATTCGCATCAAGCGCGACAAGAAGATCAAATACTTCATTCATTACACGATCGGGCTCAGCAGCATCTTTGTCTATTTTGTTGATAACAACGATAGGTATAAGACCAAAACCGATAGCTTTTTTGAGTACGAATTTTGTCTGTGGCATAACACCCTCTTGGGCATCTACCAATAAAAGAACCCCATCAACCATACGAAGTACACGTTCTACTTCTCCTCCGAAATCGGCGTGGCCCGGAGTATCGATGATATTGATCTTGTGATCTCCATAGGTGATAGCAGTGTTTTTAGAAAGGATCGTAATCCCTCTTTCTTTTTCAATGTCATTGCTATCCATGGCTCTCTCTTGAACCTCTTGGTGCGCAGCATATGTGCCGCTTTGTTGTAACAACTGATCGACCAATGTCGTTTTACCGTGGTCGACGTGCGCGATAACCGCGATATTTTTAATTTTTTGCATAATGCATCCTATTTTATTGTATATATTTCGCGCATTATATCTAAATTTTATTATAATGAGTTATCGCGTCCCTAATCCATAAAGCTCGTGATATTGTTTCATAGCGTATCTATCGGTCATAGAAGCTATATGGTCAGCTATTACTCTGTGTTTATTTCGTTTATCTAAAAGCTCTCTTTGGTATGTCGGCAACAGATGGATATCCTCTCTAAAGGCACTATATAATCCTTTGATACACTGCTTGCCTGCAAACATATTTACCACAATTTTTTCATGTCGATATAGATTTACAAAAAGATATTTTTTGAGAGTTTTAATCTCCGTTTCTATCTCTTTGCTAAAGCCCACAGGCAAAGGAGTAGTTACATCTAATGTGGCGCAAATCGGCTTGGATATGTCATATTTCTCGACTTTCTCAGCAGAATAATCTATAAAATCTTTGACCAATAGGGTAATAAGATTTGCCACAAACCTATGCCGATACAATCCGTTATCTTTGCTTATCCCTTCTGCTTGAACCAAAGAGTCGATTCTCTGGCACAATGGCTCACTAAACAATGAATTAAAATCGATAAGCCCGTATTTAATACCATCATCGATATCATGGCTGATATAAGCTATCTCGTCAGCACGATCCACTATCATCGCCTCTATAGATGGATGCTTATCGAGTGCAAATTGCTCATCTAATGATCTTAGAAAACTTTTTTTGTAGGGCGCAGAATGCTTGAGTACTCCTTCTAGTGTAGCAAAAGTGAGGTTTAGTCCATCAAATCCATCGTATCGTTTTTCAAGCTTTGTCAATACTCTAAAAGATTGGAAATTGTGATCAAAGCCAAAATCGTGTCCATCTGATCTAAGCAGTTCGTCCAGTGCGTCTCCTCCTATATGTCCAAATGGAGTATGCCCCAGATCATGAGACAAAGCAATCGCTTCGCATAAGCTCTCTGCAAGGCCCAATGAACCGGCGAGTGTACGAGCTATTTGGCTAACTTCTAGCGAATGGGTCAGACGTGTACGAAAATAATCGCCTTCATGGTTGAGAAAAACTTGTGTTTTGTACTCTAATCTTCTAAAAGAGCTAGAATGTATTACCCTATCTCTATCTCTGGCATATGGATCCCTAAAGTCTTCTTTGAATCCATAAAACCTCAAATGTGCCTTCATTTATCACTCCAAACTTATCACTTTTAAATAAAAATAATTTTTCCAAAAACTATCAACTAAAAACTAATCTCTAATTGATATAATTATATCAAACTAGACCCAAAGGGCTACCATGAAAATCACTCTTTTGCACCATACCCCCCTTAATATATGCGCACATGCCATTAGGACTTGCTGGCAGAGTTTTGACAAATCAGATGACGGAGGAGAAAAAGACTTAGCCCTTATAGACAGGGTTGGTAATAAATTCAAACATGCATCTACATTAGAGCATATAACATATAACTTTTATATTCAAGGTATTAGCCGCGCATTGCTGCAAGAATTAGCAAGACATAGGATAGCTAGCCTTAGCGTAAAAAGCACCCGTTATACCCTCAAAGAGCTCAAAGAGTGTGATATTATAGATTATGAAAAGTTTTTAATTTTTACAGGCAATGAAATGGTAGATAGTGCTAGCAAAGCAGCTCTTGATAATCTCCAAAAAGTACTAAAAACTGGAATTAGTAATGATATAGCAAAATATTGTTTGCCTGAAAGCTATAAAACAGAACTCACATGGACCGTTAATGCCAGAAGCTTACAGAATTTCTTACATCTTCGTTCTAGCAAAGATGCTCTTTGGGAGATAAGAAACCTTGCAAATGCTGCATATGAAGCATTACCTGAAGAACATAAGTATTTGTTTGAAGATCATATTTGCGACTACTCTAAAGAGTAGAATCAATCTATAAAGAGATTGGGTGTGTTTTAAAATTGATTATTTAGACCCTGAAATAAATTCAGGGGCGACGAAAGATATCGTCTACTGCTTATTAGCGTTCGTGGAAGGCTTCAGATAATGTTTTGGTGATCGGTTTGGTGAGATATTGCCACACTGTTCTTTCTCCGGTAATGATATCCACTTGAGTTGTCATGCCTGGAGTAACTTCTATCTCTTTGCCGTTTTTAGCAATAAGTTTTGTCTCGTCTAATACTATTTTGACCCTAAAATAATACTTATCTCCTTGAGGTGTTTTTTCCACCAAAGTATCTGGGCTTATGTATTCAACGGTGCCGTCAAAGATACCATATATACTATAGTCATAAGCATCCAGCTTAACCGCAACTCTTTGTCCTTTTTTAACAAAAGATACATCAGTAGTCGGCAATTTTGCTTCTATTATCAGTCTATCTCCAAAAGGTACAAGCTCCATAATAACATCGCCGGGTCTGACTCTAGCGCCTTTTGTAGTAATCAAAATATTGTTTACAATTGCGTCCATTGGTGACAATATGTCTGTCCACTCCAAATTAACTTTACGATCAGTCAACTCTTGTTCTTTTGTAGAGAGTTCTTCTTCTGCTCTTGTCATATCAGTTTGAGAATCTTGAAAATATTTATTTCGTTTGTTTGAGATTTGTCCTTTAAGGTCTGCTACTTGTCTTTTGAGGCGAATGATCTCTGACGAGCCTATATCCCCAGACTCTAAAAGCGGCAAATTATTACTCAACTCTTCTTGTGCAAGACTCAAGGATTCTTTGAGCGCTGAAGTCTCGTCATTAAGGGCTTGTTGTCGTCTTTTAAAGAGCTCTGTTTGGTTAGAGATAAATTCCGGATATCCTTTGACATCTTCAGGAAAAACCAGAGGCTTATCATAAACTTCAGCTTGAAGTCTAGCAAGTGTCGCTTTTAGTGCAGCAACTTTAGCCTTGCTGTCATAGTAGGCAGCCTGTGCTTTTTCTTTTTCAAGCACTACAAGCTTTTCGCCTTTTTTGACATGTTGTCCTTCCTTTACAAATATTTTCTCTACCACGCCGTCTGTTGCTGCTTGTATCTCTTGGGTTTTAGCTGTTGCTATTACTTGGCCGGGAGCATGTGATATTTGGTCCAAAGTGGCCCAAGATGCCCAAATCAAAAATGGGACAATCAGTATAAATAGAGAACCAAATATAATCCATAACGGATTGACTTTTGTTATGTACGGAAGATGTTCTTTCATTCTTGACCTTCTTTTTCATTATTAGATGCAGGAGCATCTTGTTGAGTAGCAGCCTGAGCAGCGGCTTGCGCTGCTTGTTGTTTCAATTTTTGAGCTTGTGATATTTTGCCTAGAATTTCATCTCTAGGTCCATCCATTACTATACCTTGCGGTGTCATGATGATAATTCTATCAACCAGTCTCAAAAGAGTTGGTTTATGAGTAACCACAACTAATGTTTGTTCTTTTGTGATACTCGTGTTCAAAATTTGCATGATTTTATTTTCTGTCACGTCATCCATATTTGCCGTGGGCTCATCTAGTAGCCATATCTTTGGATTTGTAAGCACCATTCTTGTGATGGCGATCAATTGTTTTTGTCCGCCAGATACACTATTGCCGCCTTCTGGGACTATGGTGTCCAGACCTTTTGGCAAAGCATTTATAAGCATTGAAAGCCCTGTTTTGGCAGCTGCTTCCATTATCTGCTTGTCCTCGATGCCGACAAGACCCAAAATAAGATTATCCCTAAGTGTCCCAGAAATTAGTTTAGTACTTTGAGATAGATATCCTATGGTATCACTAAGCTTATCTCTAGCTATTTGCTGAATATCTATATTATCCAAAAGAATCTGTCCCTCTTTTGGAGCATAAAGACCTGCGAGCATCTTAAGAATTGTTGATTTTCCAGAGCCAATAACGCCAAGTATCGCTATTTTCTCGCCGGTATTGATCGTCAAATTAGACAATACTATAGGAGGCGTGCCCTCAGCATATGAAAATTTAACCGCTTGGCAACGATAATTTGGAGCAATATCTGCCGGGCTTAATGGCTTTTCTACTCCTTCGTTATCTCTTGGCAATTCATAGATACGATCTAAGTCTTTTACCGACATTTTAGCTCTTCCCCATTGGACAAATAGATTTGGCAACATTGCTAAAGGAGCAAGAACTCTGCCGGAGAGAATAGTAATAGCAATAAGTCCCCCCATCGTTAGGTTGTCGGTTGAACTTACCATATAAGCTCCCATAGCTACCAATCCTGCATAACTCAATTGTTGAAGAAATGCTGCTATGTATCCTGAGAGTTCCGTGTAATGTCTGATAGAGATATCATCATGAATAGCATCTTCGCTCAAAGCATTCCATCTGCTTAATGTGGCATAGCTATGGCCTGATGCTTTGAGGGTTTCCGCAGCTTCTACCGCTTCGACAAGAAGTCCCAATTTTCTATTTGACGCAGCAACCGATTGATAAGTTAGGAATTCTATTTTATCTCTAAAGAAGAAAGCTGCTCCAAGCGATAAAAAGAAAAATACAAATGGAACTATCCCCATCATAAATCCGCCTACCATTATTATGATCGCAAGAAAAAACAAAGTAAACGGAAAATCTATAACAAAATATAGTGCCGCAGTAGATATAAAAGTACGAATAGCGATATAACTTTGAAGTTGGGCCGAAAGCGTACCTATACTTTGAGGAAGAGAATCTAGCCTGATCTTTAAAAAACGATCAAAAATATTATGCGAATAACTTTTGTCCATAGCCACTGAAGAGTGGTCAAGTATGGTTGATCTTGCAACTTTAAGTATCATCTCCAATAAAATTGCTATAAATACACCAATAGATAGTGCCACCAGGGTGGACATACCGTGAGTTGGTATAACCCTATCGTAAACTTGCATACTATAAAATGAAGTTCCCAAAGCCAAGAAGTTGATACTAAGTGTCGCGACTGCAGCTTGAACTATACGAGGTTTTTCTCGCAATGCGACTTGTTTGAACATTTCATATGCGCTTTTCTCAGCTTCTGGTTTTCTCTCTACTCTTATAGACGAAAACAATAAATCAGGCGATGTTAAGTCATGATATTTAATACCATTTACACTGTCACATTTCCATCTGCCGTTAGCCGTTTTTTCCAAAACTACACACATGCCTGCGCCTGGGATAAATACAAGTGCCGGAAGCATCTCTTCGTTGATTTTTTTAGTCCATCTTGGCTTTATGAGTCCATGGGCATTAAAAAGTTTTTCGTAATAATTAGTTACAAATTCATTGTTAATTATAGTGCTTGATGTCAAATTTTTGATAAAATCATCATACTCATGTTTCGAAAGTCTAGATGTAGCAAAATGCGGCAATGAACAACTTTGCGCCAACCACTCGATATCTTTTTCAAGCTGTTTTGCATTTTTATACAATTCCATTAGATATACTCCCTAATTTTTTACTCATATTCTTCCCCTCTATTGTCTTACTATGTAAGCTTCATCGCAAATAATCTTTTTCACTTCTCTGGCAACCTTGAGCGCATCGGTTGCTTGAGCATAACAGCCTATTAGACTATGCTCCCCATTCTCCACAACCTCTAAATTTTGTTTTTTGAGTTCATTTTTCATGTTCTCGTTTATTTTTGCATTGAATTGTACATAATACTGTTCTTTGCCAGGTATAGGTTTTGTTGCTTTTACTCTTGTCCCTATAGGAAGTTCTGGTTCAGGCATTGGCGCTATAGCTTTTGATTTTCCTGGAGCTACCATATTCTCAATAACTATTTTTTTTGGTTTTGGAGTAACCGTAGCAACTTTTGGCTTCTCTTCCATTTTGGCTATAGGCGCTTTGGCTGCAACAGCTTTGACTTCTTCTTTTTTGACTACAGGTGCTTTGGCTGCAACTGATGTTTTGGTTTCAGGTTTTTTACTAAACAAGCTGGCAAAACTCCATCCTCTTGTTTCATTTTTCTCTTTTGCCTCGACTTTTGAAGCAACTGCGGCAACCTTAGGTTTTTCTGCTTTCGGAGCAACTGCGGCTACTCTAGGTTTCTCTTCTTTTTTGACTACAGGTGCTTTGACTGCAACTGATGTTTTGGTTTCAGGTTTTTTACTAAACAAGCTGGCAAAACTCCATCCTCTTGTTTCATTTTTATCTTTATTTTCTGCTTTTTTGGCTATAGCAGTTTTTGGAAGAGTTGTTGTAGTTTTTGCTTTTTCTGCTTTTGGAGCAACAGCTTTGACTTCTTCTTTTTTGACTACAGGTGCTTTGGCTGCAACTGCTGTTTTAATTACAGGGGCTTTAACTTCTGCTGCTGCTTTAGCTTCAGGTTTTTTGCTAAACAAGCTGGCAAAACTCCATTCTCTTGTTTCATTTTTCTCTTTTGCCTCGACTTTTGAAGCAACTGCGGCAACCTTAGGTTTTTCTGCTTTCGGAGCAAC
>JAFGWQ010000097.1 GCA_016937075.1 Campylobacterales bacterium
AATACCCAAAAAACCAAAGAGAATTTCAGGTGCCAATGCCTAGCCAACCTAAAAAAAGCAAGCACCAATATAAGATATAAAACTAGAGATAAGCAAATAATTGCCAAGCTTTATGAGGTCATCAAAAGTACTAAAGCACAAATTATTATGCTCTATATCCCCCTAAAGATTGAGGTCGATATAAAACCGCTCATTATAAGGCTACGAAAAGAAAAAAAAGTAATTTATACACCGTTTATGGAAGGTGAAAGTTTTAGATTGGTAAAATATAGAATGCCATTAATAAAAAAACGTTTTGGCATAACTGAACCAAAATACTCAAAACAATTTAGAAAAAAAAATATAGATTTAGCCATTGTACCCATAGTCGGAACCGATATAACAGCTAGACGCGTCGGATTTGGCAAAGGAATGTATGATAGGTTTTTTGAAAAAGAAAAAGAAAATATCGGCATCACGGTATTTGTTGCAAGAGAGCTGTATGTTTGTAGCGAATGTATCACAAATAAACACGATATCAAAGCTGATTTTATAATAACATAAAGTTAAATATACATTTTTATACACTCTTGCCTTATATGTTTTGCTGCAATAAGGAAAAATAAATGTTACCGATTATTATACTCACATTAACGATGGGGGTCTTTGCCGGCGTTATAATGACATATATATGGCTATCAAAAACAGCATCGAAAAGATTTGCTTACTTGGAAGCAGAAACAAAAGCTAAGGCCAAAGTCATAGAGAGTGAATCAGCTCTTTTGCTCCAAGAAGCAAAAGTGGCTATCAAAAAAGAAGAATTAGAGTTGCAAAAAACATTAAAGATAAAAATGTCAAGCATTGAAGAACAAGAAAAAAGTCTTTTTGCAGAGAGGCAAAAATTAGAGCAGATCGAAGAAAAATTATATAAATTTTCTAGGAATCTAAACCAAAAAGAGAAAAAATTAGAACAACTAGAACAAGAAAAAGAAAACATCATAGATACTAACCTAAAAAAAATGGAACAGATCGCTTCTATGACTACCCAACAAGCTCAAGATTATATATTGCAAGAAGTTGAAAAAAAGAGCCGAAATGAAATAGCGGCCATAGTCAGAAAATATGAACATCTTGCCAAAGAAGAAGGAGAACGAAAAGCAAATTACATACTTGCTCAAGCCACTACCCGCTATGCTGGAGAATTTGCCGGAGAAAGGCTCATAAATCTTGTCAATCTTCCGACAGATGAACATAAAGGCAGAATTATAGGCAAAGAGGGGCGAAATATCAAAACTTTAGAAACACTCTTGGGTGTGGATATCATTATAGATGAAACTCCAGGGGTGATAATAATAAGCGGATTCAACCTTTATAGAAGAGCTATTGCGACCAGGGTTATCGAACTACTAGTCGAAGATGGCAGAATCCATCCTGCGCGCATAGAAGAGATACATGAAAAAGTGAACAAAGAGTTTGAACACAAAGTCTATGAAGACGGCAAAAATATCTTGATAGATATGGGGCTTTTTCCTATGCATGAAGAGCTCATCAAACTTATCGGAAAACTCAAATACAGAGCCAGCTATGGCCAAAATGCACTAGGACATACTCTAGAAGTCGCAAGACTTGCAAGCATAATGGCGGCAGAAATGGGAGGGGATGAGAAACTTGCCATGAGAGCTGGATTGTTGCACGATATAGGCAAAGCTCTTACGCAAGAATTTGGCGGATCTCATGTAGATCTTGGTGCCGAACTTTGCAAGAGATATAATGAACACCCGATTGTTATCAATGCTATTTATGCCCACCATGGCCACGAAGAGCCCCTGAGTGTTGAAAGTGCTGCAGTATGTGCAGCCGATGCTCTTAGTGCAGGCAGGCCGGGAGCCAGAAGAGAAGTGCTTGAAAGTTTCACAAAACGCGTCAAGGAACTTGAAGAGATAGCACTTTCCAAAGAATATGTAGAACAAGCATATGCAATAAACGCCGGCAGAGAGATAAGGGTCATAGTAAATGCAAATAAATTAAACGATAATCAAGCCGTACTTTTAAGCAAAGAGATAGCAAAAGAGATAGAGGCAAAAGTCCAATACCCGGCTGAAATAAAAGTAAATGTCATAAGAGAAACAAGAGCAATCGAGTATGCAAAATAATCACTCTCTATGCACAAAGTAATGCGAAATTAGATACAATATTTTGTGACAACATATAGTACAAAAATAGTAGAGGCAAAAAAAATGGATAAATGTAAAATGATAAAAGCCCATGTAAGAATGGAGGAAAAATATGAAAGATTGAGTCTATCTTTTGGTGATGACAAATCTCTAAAAGAAGAAATTTTCAGCGTAATAGACACCGTCAAAAAACAAACAGGCCTCAATCCGATGGTTATAGATAAAATTGCCGAACACAATCCGCAAATACAATCTATCTCGATAGAATGTACGGAAGATAATTGTAGAAATTGTGGTGATTTTTTTACAAAAGTACTTAAAGAACTTCAAATAGACAAATGCGAGGAGGATCTATGAGAAAATTATTTATAGCTGCTGTATTAACGATTTTTGGACTAAATATAGCAAATGCAAAAGAAGTAGCAAATGCAGCAAAAACGAACGCCAAAAATCCGATAGTGGTTTTGCAAACCAGTGCTGGCGATATCGAGCTTAGACTTTTCCCAAAAGCAGCTCCTTTGGCTGTAGAAAATTTTACGACGCATGCAAAAAACGGATATTATAACGGCATTATATTCCATAGAGTTATCAAAGGGTTTATGATACAAGGCGGAGATCCTACAGGCACAGGAATGGGCGGAGAATCTATTTGGCATAAAGATTTCAAAAACGAATATGCTCCAAATCTGACATTTGATAGACCGTTTTTACTTGCTATGGCGAATGCCGGTCCAAACACAAACGGCAGCCAATTTTTTATCACCACCGCGGCTACTCCGTTTTTAAATGGAGGATATACAATATTTGGTGAAGTTATAAACGGTAAAGAGGTAGTCAAAAAAATAGAGAATGCAAAAACATCTCCCGAAGATAGACCTTACACCAAACACATAATAAAAAAAGCTTTTGTAAAATAAATGACGAATATCGACTCCATCAGACAAGAGAGGTTAAAATGGCTAACCTACAAAGATATAGCACCTATTTGGCAAGAGATCAGTAAACTTTCTGATCATAAATCAGAATACAGCCTTGGCGATGTCATAACAATAACTACACAAGAGTTACAAGAAGACCAGCAAGAAAAAATCACCAAACTAGCCCTTGCCATGAAACCATGGCGCAAGGGACCTTTTAAAATAAATTCATTATTTATAGATACCGAATGGCAGAGTTTTATCAAATATAATCTTTTGGAGCAATTCTTTAATTTAGAAAACAAAGTTGTTGGAGATATCGGATGCAACAACGGTTATTATCTATTTAGAATGCTAGAACATAAACCGAAAAAACTTGTAGGTTTTGATCCGTCTGCTCTTTTTTATACCCAATTTTCTTTTATCAATCATTTTATCAAAAGCGATATAGTGTATGAACTTTTGGGTGTCGAGCATCTGGGGATATATGAACATAAATTCGATGTATTGTTTTGTCTAGGAGTATTGTATCATCGCTCAGATCCGATAAGCACGCTCAAATCCCTTTACAAAGGGTTGGAAAACGGCGGTGAACTATTTTTAGATACTTTTATGATAGACGGGGAAGAAGATGTAGCTCTAACACCGTTTGAGAGGTACTCAAAAATACCGAATGTGTATTTTATTCCAACCGTAAATGCCCTAAAAAATTGGTGTCATAGGGCAGGTTTTAAAGATGTTGAAATTTTAGCTATTAAAACTACTGATGAAACAGAGCAAAGAAAAACAGATTGGATTGATTCTCAAAGTTTGGAAGATTTCCTAGATCCACAAAATCCAAATCTCACAGTAGAAGGCTACCCAGCTCCAAAAAGAGTCTA
>JAFGWQ010000098.1 GCA_016937075.1 Campylobacterales bacterium
AAAGTTCAATATCGAAGGAGACGTGGTACGTACTTATACGGGGCCGCTTGTAACTACATTTGAATTTAAGCCCGCACCGCATGTCAAAGTATCAAAAATATTGGGATTGCAAGATGATTTGGCTATGGCGCTTAGTGCAGAGACTATTAGGATACAAGCCCCAATCCCAGGGAGAGATGTAGTGGGCATAGAGATACCTAATGATACCATAGATACTATTTATCTCAGAGAAATCTTGGAAAGTCCCCTTTTTAGGGAATCAAAATCACCGCTTACTGTGGCCCTTGGCAAGGATATAGTAGGCAAGCCTTTTGTGACAGATATCAAAAAACTCCCTCATCTGCTTATAGCAGGAACTACGGGTAGCGGTAAATCAGTCGGAATAAATGCTATGATATTATCTCTTTTGTATCGCAACGATCCAGACCAGCTAAAACTTATGATGATAGATCCTAAGATGCTAGAGTTTTCCATATATAACGATATTCCGCATCTCATCACCCCGGTTATCACTTCTCCTAAAAAAGCAATTACGGCTTTGGCAAATATGGTAGGAGAGATGGAGCGGCGTTATGTATTGATGGCAGAAAATCGTACCAAAAATATAGAGAACTATAACGAAAAAGTAACAAAAGACCGCTCAGCGTTACCATTGCCTTACATTGTAGTCGTTATTGACGAATTGGCTGATCTAATGATGAATGGAGGTAAAGAGGTTGAGTATTCTATAGCAAGACTCGCTCAAATGGCAAGAGCAAGCGGTATACATCTTATAGTTGCTACCCAACGCCCAAGCGTAGATGTCGTCACAGGACTCATAAAAGCAAACTTGCCTTCGAGACTCAGCTATAGAGTAGGTCAGAGAATCGATTCAAAGGTTATATTAGACGGTATGGGTGCAGAAAGTCTGCTTGGCCGCGGGGATGCGCTATTCACTCCGCCCGGGGCTGTAGGACTTGTTAGATTGCACGCTCCTTGGAATACCGAAGATGAGATCGAAACGGTCGTAGAATTCTTAAAAGCCCAAAGATCTCCCGAATATGACGAAAGTTATTTGAGCGCTGATGCAACAAATGGTAAAAATGGCAATAAAATGGAGATAGATGAACTCGATCCGCTTTATGAGCAGGCAAAAGAGGTAGTTTTAAGTGATAATAAAACATCGATATCTTACTTGCAACGCAAATTGCAAATAGGATATAATAGAGCTGCAAATATAATAGAACAACTAGAAGCAAATGGAATTTTAAGTGCTCCAAACAATAAGGGAAATAGAGAGATTATTTGAGCTAAAGGAGAAATGATGGCGTATTTTAGCAATGCAAAAAAAGGCGAAAAAGTATATGGACTTATATTTGGGAAAGGTAAGATCGTAAATGTATTTCCCGATAGTTTTTATTCTCTAATGGTAGAATTTAAAAATGGATATGAAGTTCCTTATACCGATGAAGGGATCCCGGGATGGGGAGATTTTAAAAAACAAACTCTATTTTATCGTAATGATGTAGATTTGTCCAATGAAGATTTCTCTCCTATAGATAAAGTCCTTACCCCTAAAAAGATCATCAAACTTCGAGAAAAGAAGAAACTTCAAGTACGATTACCTTCAGGTCTATGGACTAGTATCAAAAAAGCAGATAGTGAATATGTAGAGAAAATGCTCAACAAAGAGAAGTATCATCTATTCAGAAAGAAAAAAGAGAAGAAAAAATAGTCGGCAGACTCTCAAAATAGATATTTTTTTGTAACCATTTGATACAAATCTAATATGTTGTCATGATCATACTTATGTAAATTATAGTTTTTTTATCTTGTTTGAGTTAGTATGGTATGATAAATTAACGACTCAAGGGAGATTTAATGGCACTTATAGAAGATTATAAAAAACATACACAGGAGCGTGCCACACTAGGTGTTCCTCCATTGCCACTCAATGCAGCTCAAGTAGCTGAGCTTGTAACTTTGCTTAAAGCTGATAAGATAGTAGATGAAGCTTATCTGCTAGATTTAATAGAAAATAAAGTACCTGCAGGCGTTGATGATGCTGCTTATGTCAAAGCAGCGTTTTTAAATGCAATTATTCAAGATGATGCTTCATGTCATGCAATAGATAAAGTACATGCTATTGAAATTTTAGGAAAAATGCTCGGCGGATTTAACGTAGGTCCACTTGTTGAAGCGTTGAAACATTCTCATGTAGAAGTAGCTCAAGCTGCAGCCGATGAGCTTAAGAATACTATTTTGGTGTACAACTCTTTTAATGATGTTAAAGAACTTATGGATCATGGTAATGTATTTGCAAAAGAAGTCATAGAATCTTGGGCAAACGCGCAATGGTTCACAAATAAACCAGAACTTGCTCGTGAGATCACATTGACAGTTTATAAAATTCCTGGCGAGACAAATACCGATGACCTTTCTCCGGCATCTGAAGCATTTACTAGAGCAGATATCCCTCTTCATGCAAACTCTATGCTTGGTGCAAGAATGGAAAAACCGCTTGAAACTATGGCAAAACTCAAAGAAAAAGGCCATCCGCTCGCATATGTAGGCGATGTGGTAGGTACAGGAAGCAGCAGAAAATCAGGCATAAATTCTGTACAATGGCATATGGGCCAAGATATCCCCGGTATCCCGAATAAAAGAACAGGCGGCGTAGTAATAGGCAGTATCATAGCTCCTATTTTCTTCAATACTGCAGAAGATAGCGGATGTCTTCCTATCCAGGCTCCAGTCGATTCTCTTGAAACAGGCGATGTGATAACTGTTAAACCGTTTGATGGCGTGATAGAAAAAGATGGAAAAGTAGTATCTACTTTTACTCTTGCTCCAAATACAATGCCTGATGAGATGAGAGCAGGGGGTAGAATCCCGCTTATCATAGGCAAAGGCTTGACTGCAAAAGCTAGAGCCGTTCTGGGTCTTGAGGCTTCGGATATATTTATGACACCTGAACAACCGGCTGATGACGGCAAAGGCTATACACTAGCTCAAAAAATGGTAGGCAAGGCGTGCGGCATGGCAGGCGTCAAACCGGGTGTTTATTGTGAGCCTGTAGCTACTACGGTTGGCAGCCAAGACACAACAGGACCGATGACTAGAGATGAGATAAAAGAACTTGCAGCTCTTGGTTTTGGCGCTGATATGGTAATGCAATCATTCTGCCATACAGCAGCTTATCCAAAACCTGCGGATATCAATCTTCAGCATACATTGCCGGAATTCTGGACTAGCAGAAGCGGTGTTATTCTTCGTCCGGGTGATGGGGTGATCCATTCATGGTTAAATAGACTTTGTTTGCCGGATACTGTAGGAACAGGCGGAGATAGCCATACTAGATTCCCTATAGGTATTTCTTTCCCAGCCGGTAGCGGGCTTGTGGCTTTTGCAGCAGTTACGGGTATGATGCCGCTAACTATGCCTGAATCTGTATTGGTAAGATTTAAAGGTACAATGCAGCCAGGCATTACTTTGCGTGACCTTGTAAATGCTATTCCATACCAAGCTATCAAAGACGGATTGCTTACTGTTGATAAAAAAGGCAAGAAAAATATCTTTGCCGGTAGAGTTCTTGAGATAGAAGGCTTGGAAGATCTAAAATGCGAACAAGCATTTGAATTATCAGATGCATCGGCTGAGAGAAGTGCAGCAGCTTGTACAGTGAAACTAAATAAAGATTCAATAGCAGAGTACCTAAGCTCAAATATCGCTCTGATAGAGCAAATGATAGAAGAGGGCTATCAAGACGCCAAAACGTTGAAAAGACGTGCAGACAAGATGAGAGAATGGCTCAAAAACCCGGAACTTCTTGAAGCTGATGCTGATGCACAGTATGCAGCAGTGATAGAAATTGACCTAAATGAGATAACTGAGCCTATCTTGGCATGTCCAAATGACCCTGATGATGTTGCGACTTTAAGTGAAATACTCTCTGATGAGAATAGACCTCATGAGATACAAGAGGTATTTGTAGGTAGCTGTATGACTAACATCGGATTATTTAGAGCACTAGGCGAAGTTCTCAAAGGCGAAGGTCAAGTGTCAACAAAGTTATGGATAGCACCACCGACAAAAATGGATGAAAAAACTCTAATCGAAGAGGGTTATTATGCTATCTTTGGAACTGCCGGAGCGCGTACTGAAATACCTGGATGTTCTCTTTGTATGGGTAA
>JAFGWQ010000003.1 GCA_016937075.1 Campylobacterales bacterium
GAAGAGTCAGGAGTGATGAATGATGGAGAGGCTAAGATTATTATTGATCCTATAGACGGCAGCGATAATGCACTTTCTCGTTTCGGATATTTTGGTACTTCGGTAGCATATATTAATGCTGATGGCGTTTTGGAACATGCCATGGTGTGTAATTTGGCTACATCTGAAGTTTTTTGGATTTCCGCATCTGCTCAGCCGCAATACGGCAAGCTTTTTCAAGATACATGGAAACCTATGAAATCCAATAATTATAGTAAAATCGGTATTTTTGAGCGTGCATATGCATATCCAAGTGTAGTTCGAGCTTTGCACGACAATAGTATCAAATTCCGTTCTCCTGGGGCTTTGGCATTATCTTTGGCTTATGCGAGATGGGTAGATTTTGTGCTGTTTGTAGGGCCATTTCGCATATACGATGTAGCAGCGGGCTTAGCACTTTGCGAGGGTCTCGAAGTGATTATACAAAAAGATTATGCTATAGTTTCAAAAGAAAAAGATATTGCACTAAAAATAGAGCAAATAATAAATAGTATTTTATAGGAGTATTTATGAATTTTGGCAGCTTATTTAGGAGTATGTACAATAAAAAAATAGCACCCAAAGAAGAAGCAGCTCAACATCAATGGATAAAATGTCCGCATTGTTTGTCTTTGATCTATTACAAAGAGATAGAAGCTAAAAACGAAGTATGTCCAAAATGTCATCATCATTTTCGAATCAGTGCCGATAAGCGCATAGATATTCTTGCAGATGCGAGCAGCTTTGTTGAGCATGATAGTTCTCTTGCGCCTACCGATCCATTGGAGTTTACTGACAAAAAGAGTTATAAAAAAAGACTAGAAGAGAGCAAAGCTAAAACAGGTAAAACTTCATGTGTGATCAGCGGAAGCTGTACAATGAATGGAGAACCGGTAGAATTAGTCGTTTTTGATTTTGCATTTATGGGAGGAAGCTTGGGTTCTGTTGAAGGTGAAAAAATCGTTAGAGCCGTAAATAGAGCTATCAAAAATAAAACAGGTGTAGTTATAGTAAGTGCGAGCGGTGGAGCTAGGATGCAAGAGAGCACATATTCTCTTATGCAAATGAGTAAAACTTCGGCAGCACTCAATCACTTAGCTGCAGCTAAATTGCCGTTTATCTCTGTACTTACCGATCCAACCATGGGGGGAGTTAGCGCCTCTTTTGCTATGCTTGGAGATATTATCATAGCAGAACCGGGAGCTCTTATAGGTTTTGCGGGTCAGAGAGTTATAAAACAAACAGTCGGTGTTGATTTGCCAGAAGGGTTTCAAAGAGCAGAGTTTTTGCTCGAACATGGGCTTGTTGATATGGTTGTAAACAGATTTGATATGAAAAATACTATAGCAGATTTTTTGAGGCTATTTAACAGAAACAAATGATATACGCCCTCATAGACAAAGAGACACTTGAAAAAAAAAGTGTTTCTTTGGCAGACCTGCTTAAAAACATAAACAACATTAAAGCCACAATACTTCAATATCGTAATAAAGTAGATTCTTTAGAAGAAATCAGATCAGATCTTGTTTTTATCCGCTCACACTATCAAGGCAAAATCATTATCAATGACCGCATAGAACTCATAGAATATGCAGATGGGCTTCATGTAGGACAAGAGGATCTATATGAGTTTAGTAGTGATCCGCAAATTAGTATAGAAAAGATCCGTGAACAAATAGGGCATAAATTGCTCGGGCTTTCTACTCACAATATAGATGAGATATTGGTTGCAAATGAGTTGGATGTGGATTATATCGGTTTGGGAGCATATCGAACTACCGGGACTAAAGCAGATGCACAAGTATATGGAGATGAGTTACTTCATGCTGCTAAGCATTCAAAACATCCGGTTGCGTTAATCGGTGGAGTGAGGATGGATGACATTTTTGATGAGTCCATCACATACAAAGTCGTCGGAAGCGGATTGTATTAGTCTTTAGTTTTATATTGTTCTGTCACCGTTTAGTGCAACGAAATAAAATCTATCAATTGTCATCGCGAATGTGCTTTAGCCTGTGACAATCCATCCTTTCTTTGGATTGCCTCCCTTTGTTCGTAATGATATATTCATCACACCGTACTCTCAATATCGTCACTCGTCATGCAGTGCTACGACACGGTATCTATTGATAAATTGCTTCTTCGTTTCACTCGCAAAGACATCCTATCGTCACTGCGAGATGAAAACCGTTAAAAAGAGTGAACTGCTTCACTCTTTTAGGTTTGGAACCATAGATGATGTCTCAAATAGACCATCGACGGAAAAGTCGCGGCAATCTAACTTTTTATGAATCGTTTCATTATTGTTTCAAGACTGTCTTTATGCGACTCATTTCACTATTTTAAGTACAAAAAGCTACAATGCTTTAAAATTTAAAGGATAAATAATATGTTAAAAAAATTAATAATTTTAGTTGTATCTCTGCTTGTAATAATAGCAGTGCTTGTAGGACTTAGCAGCAAAGAGATATTTAAACAAGAGGGTTACTTTGCAAAATCGACAAATGGTTTAAACGTAGGCTCAAATATAGATTTTACATTACCAAACCAGCATGATGAGCAGATAAGCCTTAGTGACGATACCAAAAAAGTTATTTTTGTATTTGCAAAATCTACAGGCCACACGGTAAAGCAATATTTGTCTACTCAGCCATCCGATTTTTTGACATCTAAAGATATGTTATTTGTTGCAGATATCAGTCCAATGCCTGTGGCTATCAGAAATCTTATGGCTATGCCTGATCTCAAAAAAAGCAGTTATTCCGTGCTATTGACGTTTGAACCGACTTTAACTGAGCCATTTATGGATGAAAGTAAAAAAGATAAGATCATCATAGTTACCCTTGATAGGAAACAAATTACAAATGTAGTGTACGCTATAGATGAAAAAGAGCTTATCGAAGCTATCAAGTAATCAGC
>JAFGWQ010000099.1 GCA_016937075.1 Campylobacterales bacterium
AAAGCGATGGTTCGCTAAAATATCATATGACATTTATGTCATATGACGGCTAACCTAGCATCTCGATCAAGCCCATAATAATTTCTACGGCTATCAAAATAATTATTATCCATTCAAGGAATTCACTTCTTTTGTGATTGATCAAATCCATTACAAGCATAATATCTTCTTTTATTTGAGAAAGTTTAGACAAAGCTATTTCATGCCTATCATGCAATTCTAATATTTTGGCAAGCGAATTATATAAGTGTTCAGCCTCTTCGTTATCCCATAGAATATTTGGTTTGTCCAATAGTAGCAGTTTGCCGATCATATCATGACGAGTTAATACTAATTGTTTTGCAAATTCCATTAGATGCGCACGGCTGATCGCTTTTGATATATAAGTCGATTCTATTATATTTCGACTTTTTGTAAAAATTGTATCCAGTTTTTTTTCATATTTTTCCAAACCTACACTCTGTGCAACCGATAAAGCTATAATATCAAAATTAAGTTCGGATCGTTCTTTTAAGACTATCTCTTCATTTGTGATCAAAAATGAAGTCGGAAGTTTGGCATCTATTCTAATTGTATAATCTTGCGTTATATCATCATGCTGCACGACAATACCCAATGTTTTCAATGTGTTATGAATCTTTTGTTTATCATCCGCAATAATTGCCAATACTTCAAACGGCAGTAATACTATATATAGATCATCATTAAATCCGTAATAACCGTTTTCAATACCTTTATTGAGTTTGATATTTAATAAATCTTCTATTTTTGTTTTGGTTATTTTTTTACGGAGACCTAGGGCTAAGAGATTCATAATACACCTCATTTTAGGATATATACTAATTATAATTAAACTAACTCTTTATGTCAAACACCGCCGAACATCTCTTTCATAATTGCTGCACTCTCTTGGCTAAACCTGGCAGGCTTTCCATTTTTGACAAAAACCAAAGTACTTGTCATACTAAATAGCTTTTCTTCATCTTTCCAAATCTCTTGTTTGAGTTCTAGTGATGCACCGCCAAGTTTCAATATCTCATGGCTTACTTCAAGCATATCGCCTAGTTTGGCAGGCTTGATAAAATCGGCATCTATATGTTTGACTACAAAATGCCCACCGTCAATAGCAGGGCTGGAACCTCTGGCAAAAAAGAGCTCACTTCTTGCCCTCTCGCAAAATTTGAGATAATTTGCATGATATACTATGCCGCCGGCATCGGTATCATCGTAATAAATTCTAAAGCGCATCTTTTACCTTTGATGTGTTTATGTTACTATATCTAAAAAATCTTTAAGATTATTCTCGTAAAGCATGCGGCAACATATACCCTATCTCAAAAGACAAATATATGCTCTCACGTTGGAATAAGAGAGTATTGAATTGTCGAATTTGTGTTTTTGGCGGGTTTTTGGTATTTGTGTTATAATTCATAAAAATTTTATACATAAAGGATAACAATGCTTCGTAAATATATGATAATAGGAATGCTTAGTATAGCTATTCTTTGGGGGGCAGGTATAACTTCTGATACAATCGGTAAAATTGTATCAACGGGGTGTGAGAGTGGTTTTAATAATATGTTTAAAAATAATCCAAATTTTCATAATATTGCCGACCAAAGACCGATAACTGCTAAAGCAGTATGCGAATGTACTCAAACTAACTTCCTAAATGACAAAAAGCTTGTGAATTATTTAGATAACAATAGTGACCAAGTAGGCAAAATGTTTCAAAATAAAAACTCTCTGGGGTATTCTTATTTTTCAATGCGTTTGTCGCAATCCATGCTCTCATGTATCGCTGGGGAATTAGACAGATCGCTAGCAGCGACAAAATTGCAATAATTTATGTTTAATTTTGTCTATTTTGCAATTTTTCAAATATCAAAAACAGCATAAGCGATACTGCGCTTACCAGTATAATAGTAGCTCCGGATGTCAGATCGAACATATAAGATATCCAGAGCCCCAAAACCGTAAATATAGAAGCTATAAATCCTGATAAAAACATCATACCAAAAAGATTTTTAGATAATTTTTCTGCTATATAAACAGGTATAGTAAGCATAGCGATGACTAGTATAAGCCCGACTACTTTGATAGCTATGACAATAGTTAATGCGGAGATGACCAATATGAGTGTATAAAACAGAGGAACATTGATACCTCTAAGTGAAGCAAACTCACTATCATAAGAGACCGATAAAATCTCTCTATACCATATAGTCACTATAGCTACTACAATCAAAAGCAATCCGCCCATATAATATAAGTCATCCAAGCTCACAGCCAATATGGAGCCAAACAGATAGCTAAGCAGGTCAACATTATAACCAGGGGTAAGGTCAATAAGAATTACCCCTATCGCCATCCCGACAGCCCATATGAGGCCAATAAAAGTATCTATTCTATGTCTATGTTTTAGCGTCAAGAATGCCATCAATAAAGCAGCACCTACGGCAAAAATAGAAGCCCCCGCAAATATAGGAATCCCCAAAAACAGAGCCAAACCAATTCCGCCGTAAGCAGTGTGAGCGATACCGCCCGCTAAAAATACCATGCGGTTGACTACGACAAGAGAGCCTATGATGCCGGACGCTAAGCTTACCAATATTCCCGCAATGATAGCATGCTGCATAAATTCAAATGAAAGTGCTTCTATCATGATCTCTTACCTAAAAGTTGGAGTAGTTCAACTTCACAAAAATGACCTTGCGGATGCAGAGAAAATCTGCTTTTTGCCTCTGTCATATCGTGAAATGCAATGGTTTTGTTGATATATGCTACTTTGTTGGCATATTCCATTGTGATTGATATATCATGGCTTACTACTATTATAGTCATTGTTTTGTTTAATTCTTTGAGTAGGTCATAAATCTGTTTTTGACCGCTAGCGTCTATACTTGAAGTCGGCTCATCAAGTATTACAACTGAGGGATGGGAACATAAGGCTCTTGCTATCATAACTCGTTGTCTTTGACCGCCGGAAAGTGAGCCTATCCTATGCTTGGCATACTCTTCCATCCCTACTTCCCTTAGTGCTTCCATGGCACATGCAGTTTCATATTTGCCATATCCAAAAATAGGCCGTTTTGTGTAGCTATGTCCCATGAGCACTACCTCTATAGCAGTTACGGGGAAATCCATATTGATATTGGTATTTTGCGGTACGTATCCTATGGTCATAGAGTCGTCAATAAAATCTATAGCACCTGATTGCGGTTTGAGAATACCAAGTATAAGTTTGAGAAGTGTTGATTTGCCACCCCCATTTGGTCCTATGATGGCTAGAAAATCATCTTTTTCTATTTTGAGATTAATATTGTCCAATACCTTTTCTTCATTGTAGCCAAAAGAGAGATTTATGATATCGATTACGCTCATGGTTCTACTTGGAAGTATTGACAGCTATAGCACGAGCTAATCCGATAAGATTAGCTGACCAATCAGCAGCCAGAGGGGATGCTTTGATGACGCTTATATGAAGCTGTGAAGCAATGAGGCGAGCACTTTTGTCTGAAAACTCAGGCTGGGTGAATATCGCTCTGATATTTTCTTTTTTGGCTTGTACGATAAGTTTACTCAATGCTGAAGGTTTTGGCTCTTTGCCCTCAACCTCTATGGGTACTTGTATCAGTCCGTACGATTGGGCAAAATATCCCCATGCAGGATGGAATACCATGAATTTTGAGCCTTTTGGAGTGTTTTTAAGGATAGAGCGTATCTCTTGATCTGTTGCTACTATTTTTTGGAGCAATTTACGATAATTAGCCTCATAATAAGCTTTATTCGTTGGATCTGCTTGTATTAGTGCTTGCACAGTATTTGCGGCTATTATCTTGATATTTGCCGGCGATGTCCATATATGAGGATCTTTGCCATCTTCTTCATCTTCGTTATGATCTTTTCCGTGATGTTCATCCTCATCGTGATGATGTGCAACCATATCAATTCTTTTTATTCCTCTAGAAGAATCTATGATCTTCATTTTTGGATTTTGAGCTTTAAATTTTGCCAGCCATGCATGTTCGAATTCTACACCGATGCTTAGATAAAGTTTGGCATGCGACAAGGCTATCATTTGAGCAGGTTTTGGCTCATACGAGTGTGGAGAGCTACCTGGCTTGACCATTAAAAGAACATCTATTTTATCTCCGCCAATAGCCTTAGTAATACTTTCTTGTGGTAATACGCTCACAGCTACCGTGGTTTTGCCAAATAAAAAAGAGCTCATCAAAAGCGGCAAAAAAAGTTTGAAAAATATATTTAGTTTCATTATTTGAATCCTTGTAAGCAATAATTGAACTCTTATAAATAATGTTGTAATTAGACCCTGAAATAAATTCAGGGCGACGGTTCAGTCTTGTCATTCTGAACTTGTTTCAGAATCTAAAAATGTTTCATCAGAGTATTCAATTGAATTTTACCCAAAAAATGTCTTTTTTATACATAGTCTGACTATTTTTTGCAACTTAGTCGCAATTATAAAAATTTGAAAAACAATGCATAACTATTTGTTTTATCTTTATTTTATCTATATTCGCTATTATCGCCGTGCATTACCCAATGGAGTAATAAATTATAAAAGGAAAAAAAATGACAACTATAATAGTAGACAAAGAATGCAAATGTTTTAAAGAAAGCGATTTTGAAAATAATCAATCATTCCAATCCAAAGATGAAGCATTGCTAAGAGCCAAATATATGGTAGATTATATGAATAATGAATTTTGCCACAAGCATAATTTTGCGCTAAGTGAAGTTGATGATACGCTTCTCATCACAGTGAGCATGAATGAAGTCAAGCCAAAAAGCGGCTGTTGCGGTGGAGGCCACTGCTCATAAGCATTGTCATCCCAAACTAGATTTGGGATCCAATATAAAAAAAGAGTCATCTTTTGATGCTGTATCGGATGCTATAGATGACATTGGCCTTGTCGTCTGATATCAGAAGAGAACCATCTGGCATAACCATCAGATCGACAGGTCTCCCCCATGAGATAATGCCATCTAGCCAACCTTCGGCAAAGACACTGTATGATGGAAAATTATTTTTATCAAAGCTGACAAGCGTGATACGATACCCCAATGGCGGAACACGATTCCATGAGCCGTGTTCAGCGATAAATATTTGATTTTTATACTTTTTTGGAAATTGACTGCCCGTATAAAAGCGCATACCCAAAGCAGCGACATGAGGACCGAGTTCTTTCACCGGTTTAGTAAAATCAGTACACTTTTTTCCCCTACCAAATTTAGGGTCAATAATATTATTGCCGTGGCAATATGGGAAACCAAAGTGCATACCTTTTTTAGGGGCCATATTGAGCTCATCAGGAGGTGCATTATTGCCCATCCAATCTCGACCATTATCTGTAAAAAAAAGATTGTGATTTATAGGGTGCCAATCGAAACCTACACTATTTCTTATACCTTTTGCGAAGATCTCCAACCCTGTACCATCTGGTTTCATTCGCATAATGGAAGCATAGCGAGGATCGTCAGGATCGCAGATATTACAAGGAGCACCAACTGGTACATAAAGATATCCATCAGGCCCGAAGCGAATAAACTTCCAGCCATGATGAGTCTCTTTGGGGAAAGTATCATTGACGACTACGGGAGCGGGCGGGTTATCGAGCCGGCTTTCGATAGCGTTAAAACGTAAGATACGGCCAATCTCAGCAACATAAAGTGCACCATCACGAAAAGCAACTCCATTTGGACTGTTGAGCCCGCTAGCTATGACGAAATGCCTATCGGCAAGAAAGTCGCCGTTAGTGTCTTGAATTGCATATACTTTCCCCTCACTACGGGAACCGACAAAGATAGTGCCGCGCTGTCCGATAGCAAGCGAACGGGCACCTTTGATGTCACTAGCATAGATGTCGATATGAAAACCGGGTGGCAGCTTAATAGTCTTTAGCTTATCTGGGAGTTTGTCTGCATATATAGGCGAAAAGAACACCGCAAGAAAAAAAGCAATATTCATTATCTGCAACACTGATATTGCCCGGCAGCGTATTTTTGTATGCATGATTATTTTCCTGATCTTAGCCATATAAGTTGTCTAAAGCCTCTTTGATAGTTTTGAATTTAAATTTAAATCCGGCTTCAGTAAGACGTTTTGGGGTGACATACTGTCCGGTCGAGAGTGCTTCGGCCGCTTCGGAACCGAAGCGCAGTTTTAAGAGAAATTTTGGAATTGCAAACCAGGTGGGGCGATGCAGCACCGCTCCAAGTGCTTTTGTTAAGCCATAATTTGTAGTAGGGTTTGGTGCCATTAGATTATAGACCCCTTCTATCTCCGGATGTTTTATGGCAAAAAGGTAGCCACGCATAAGGTCGTTGATATGTACCCAGGTAAAATTTTGTTTGCCATCACCGATAGTGACTCCAAGCCCTAATTTAAAAGGCAATAACATCTCTTTTAGTATTCCGCCGCCATGACCCAGCACGATCCCATAGCGAAATATGACGGTTCTGATGCCTAGCTTAGTGCTTTTGGTTGCAGCCTTTTCCCACTCTTTTGCCAGCCGACCTAGAAAATCATCAGCATATTTGGCATGCTCTTCGTCGTATTTGCCTGTCGAAGCATAGATACCCACAGCAGATGTACAAATAAAGAGCTTTGGTTTTCGCTCCATATTTTCCATCGCTTTAACTATCTTTTTGGCTGTATCTACGCGGCTTGAGTAAAGTTCTTTTTTGTATTTTTGAGTCCAACGTTTGTTGATAGTAGCCCCTGCTGCGTGTATAACAACATCAGCTCCCAAAAGCTTTTTACCAAAGGATGCATCATCAAGATCAAAGTCATTTGTGTGTATCGGAGATACTTCCCATCCCTTTTCTTTGAACATAGACGTAAGATGTGAGCCTATAAAGCCTCCCGCCCCGCTTATGGCAACTTTCATAACTGCTCCTTTATGATGCATAAAGATGGTTTGATAACTTTAATCTGACAAATAATACTCCACAGTAGAAACCACTCTTATTTTTTTGATATGAGGGTTGTTTTTGTCTCTATCTTCTATGCTAAATTGGCCTTGCGAGGCTCGTTTGATCTTGCCTAATGTGCTATTGGAATCGGATGCAAATTTCTCGGCCACCTCTCTGGCGTTTCTGGTAGCTTCTTCTATCATCGCAGGTTTTATCTCATTCAATTTCGTAAAAAGATACTCAGTTTGTGTTTGATAATCCCCTCCGCTTAACACGATACCTTTTTTGCCTAATTCGGACAATGAGTTCATCGCAACTCTTGCAGTATTAATATTTTGCGAATAGACTGTAACGGTTTGAGTTGCTAGATACCTAAATTCAGGCCTTTCTTGGCTGCCATATTGTTGAGCCAATTTATCCGTCAAAGAAGGTGTTCCAAACGAAATTTCTTTTTCGTTTATTCCTTTGCCCACAAGAAACCGTTTTATCTCTGCGGCGTTACCGTCTATTGCGCTATAGATTTCTTCGAGGTTATTGCCAACCGTTGTAAATTGGATGGGCCATATAACTATATTTGCCTTGTGTTCTTTCTCAGCCAACCCTTTAACGGTGACAGTTCTCTCAAACCCTTTAAACTTTATCGCAGAGCTCCCAAGCAGGTAGCCAAGCGAACCCAAACCAAAAAATATAAATATTCCCAAAACAAATGCACTAACTTTGCTATTTTCCGGCATTAGACTCTCCTTTGAGTGTAACTCTTTGTTGGTAGGACATTATGTCAATCTATTGTATTATCTGTTAAAAGTATACAAAAAATATTAAACTATTGCAAGTAATTATGATAATTTTGGAACTTTATAATTTAATTTAATTTATGAGATATTTTTAGTTTAAATTATAATATAAAAAGGCAATGACAAAAGAGGTATCTTACCCAAATGCCAAAATGAGGCCAAATATTACAGCAATTGCTCCAGTAGCTGCGCTTAGCCGCAACATATATACCCGGTTGGTTTCTATACGATTTATGAGTTGTGTATTTTGTTCGGCTAGTTCTTTGATAAGTTTGGAAGACTCGAGCATTTGAGCTTGCAGGTCTGATACCTCGGCTTCCAAGGAGGCTATCACCTGTGATTGTGGTATGCCATGCTTTTGTGCATCTGATATATCGGGAGTTTTTTTGGTAACTGCATTCCAGAATTTCTTGGAACTATCGACAACTTTTGGTGCATTTTTGATGACTTCTGACCATGGAACATTTGCGAGCACTGTGAGCCAAGCTGCCATAATATACCTCCACTCATGATATATAAAAGTATACTCAAAATGCATAGTTATTGCAAGGGCATTGGAACGAGATAAGACTCGCGTCATACCGAACTTGATTCGGTATCCACTCTTTTAATTATATAATGACGGATAACTTGCCACCGTATAATTCCAAGTGATGGAAAAAGATAAACTTATAAGACATAGGAGCGAGTGAAAAATAGTCATGGTGCGCAAGGGGAGGCTGCATCATGACTATGTTCAAGGGAACTATCTAAATAACATAAAAAGGAGTATCATCCCCACCTAAGCTGTAGGGATGAGAGAGAATTAAATATATGGCTATTACCAAGACCAAGAAGCACCGGCACCCACAGCAGTTTCACCGCTGCCGCCTGTACCGACACTGACTTTCATGATACCGTTACTTGCAGCGCCAAAATGCCAGCTAGCACCTGCTGCGATAGCATTTTCACCGTTATAGTGGCCATAACCAAGACCGACAGAAGCTTTTTTGCCTGCTTCTACTTGAGGGATATTGGCTATTGCGGTAGTAGCTGCGATGCCTTTAGACATGTCATTTTCTAGGTTATTAAGTTGATTTAGGTTCACAGCATCTGTACCTACTGTTCCAGCGGCTAGACCATGTATTTGGTTCCCATTCATATCGAGAGTGCTATAAAGATCACTGCCACCTTGAGCATTGCTATAGATTTCCATTACTGTTGTTGCATACCCTACATCGTATACGACAAGTCCGCCATATGACATACCGTTATTATTTACATTAAGCACTACGTCATTATCGGCAGAGAGAGTTGCCTGGCCGTAACCCAAATTGAGGTCAGCGCCATAGCCTTGGATCGTGGTAGTATCACCCCAGTTGGCACCGCTTCCGACCACCGTATTGGCATAATAGCCGTACGCATCAGTAGTAGCAGAAAATACGGTTGGATTGATAGTTGTAATATCACTTCCGCCTACAGTTAATGTGGTGCCACCGGCATCACCGTCAGCCAAAGTTAATACTGAAGAGTTTGTACCGCCACTGAGCATCGTTTGAGATCCGTCAACCCATAACCCATGCGTATTGCCCAGAGAGTTTGTATAGCCTATACCGGCCCCCGTGCCGCTCTCTAATATCATTCCGGCTGTATCAAATAAGAATGGCGTACCGCCACTGGCAATATATGTATTGGTATAGATATTTACATCATAAGTGAAGTCTTCACCAATGGTCATCAATGTAGTGTCGGCTTTTTGAAGAATCACTCCACCATATCCACCATATCCACCAGGACCGGCATCGGCATTGATAAAGATATCGTCTGCATTTGTTAACTCGCCATTTAGAG
>JAFGWQ010000100.1 GCA_016937075.1 Campylobacterales bacterium
AGGGATGATTTGGAGCCAAGATACGATACGGCTGAATGCATAAAAAAACTATCCAAAAGACAAAAACTCCCTCCAAATAAAAAGATCGATAAAATCGTCGTTATCAAATCCAAAAAAATTATGCAATTATACAAAAACGGTGATGTATATAAAGAGTTTCGCGTATCTCTAAGTAAAAATAGCACCAAAGGACACAAGATACAAGATGGTGACGACAAGACACCAGAAGGTTTGTATACCATAAACAGCATGAGATGTCATGATAGACGATATCGTGCTTTGTATATATCATATCCAAATGCCGAAGACAAAGCCAGAGCTCAGAAATTAGGCGTAAACCCTGGAGGATATGTAAGTATCCATGGACAGCCAAAGTGGAATGCGGACGGCAGGGGAGATAAATATGCTCTTAAACATGATTGGACAAAGGGGTGTATCGGAGTGCCGAATAAAACCATGGATGAGCTATGGAGTTGTATCGAGAGAGGCACGCCTATACAAATAAAACCATAAGAAGATTATCTCTTTAGAGTTTTATCTATTCTTGCAGCTATCTCGGCAGGATTAAATTTTGTTATATTGTCTCTATAAATGAAGTGTGGAAGATACTCGAGCAATAAATATACTATGCCAAGCAGCGGATAGAAAAATCTATATTCCAAAAGAAAGCTTTTATGGGTGTATTTGTTTGCAAACCACTCTTTGGCTTCTGCTGATCCGTGCTCAAAAAGCAAAAGCTGCATCGCAAAAATAAATCCCCACATAGAGTATGAGATACCAATCATAAGCACTACAGCTTCTATGCCAAGAAAAACCATTATAATAGCTACCATTACAGCCATGTATAGAGCAAATGAGCTAAAACCTAAAATAGCAGCTACGACCAATACGCTAACAACAAATAACAAGCTTCCCATAGTTGTGAATAACTCAATATATGTCATTTGCTCACTAAAAGATTGGCTAAATATAGCACCAGCCAAAGTAATAGCAAAAATAGATACTATGATCAAAGCGAGCCAAAGATACTCTTTCATGCACAATCCTTATTGCTAATCAAGTCCGTATAGTGATATAAGACTTTTAAGTTCAGGTTCTTTTCCTAGCCATTCGTTATACAATTCACGCATATCACGCTTGCTTCCTTGTGACAATATGTAAGTTTTGTAATCTTTTGCTTTTTTTGCATCAAAGCCGCCGGCTTCATCGATGCAGGCAAAAAATGCATCAGCGCTAAGAACCTCTGCCCATTTGTAGCTATAATATCCGGCTGCATATCCTCCGGCGAATATATGACTAAATCCATGCTGAAATTTATTATAAGACGGCGGGGTTATCAATGAGGTAGTTTTTCTAATATCATCAAGTAGTGCTTGTATCTCATCACTTTTGTATGGTTTTAAATGGAGTTTGATGTCAAATAATGAAAATTCAACTTGTCTCAAAATTCCCATGGCAGCTTGAAAATTTTTGCTGGCTTCTATCTTGCCTAAAAGCCACTCAGGGATTGCTTCTTTTGTTTCATAATGATAACCAAATGATCGTAGCACATTGGCCTGGTAAGCAAAGTTTTCTAAAAATTGCGAAGGGAATTCCACTACATCCCATGCTACTCCGTTTATCCCTGAAAGCGCTCTTTCTTCGCTGCTGCCAAAAATATGATGCAGTGCGTGTCCCATCTCATGAAATAATGTTACTACATCATCATGTCTCAGCAGTGATGGAGACTCTAAAGAGCTCGGCATAAAATTACATACTATAAAGGCTGAAGCAAAATGTTTATTTTTATGGCTATCAACAAAATGAGTCTCAAAATCATGCATCCATGCTCCACCTCGTTTTTGCGCTCTTGCTTCAAGGTCAAAATACAATCTAGCCAAAATGGTATTATTTTCATAAATATCATATACTTCTACACTTTGATCCCATAATTCCATATTTATCTTATGAAATTTAACATCAAAAAGTTTAGATACAAGATCAAGCAATCCTTTCAAGACATCTTCTTTTTTGAAATATTCTTGTGTCATTGTTTCGTCAAAATCGAATAACTCTTTTTTTAGTTTTTCACTATAATATCCCACATCATAGCTTTGCAGTAAATCTATGCCATCGAGTTTTTTGGCAAATTCTTTGAGTTGTTGCGTTTCTTTTATAGCATAGGGACTAGCTACTTCTATGATCTTTTCTAGAAAATCAATCACTTCGGACGGCGATGAAGCATCTCTTCTCTCTAGGGCATATTGTGCATAATCATCAAATCCTAAAAGTTTTGCTTCCTCTTGTCTGAGTGATAATATCTCATCGATGATCCGGGCATTTTTAGGTGCTCTGGTATTGTAAGCACGATAGAGGGTTTCTCTATGCAATCGGTTTGGACCATAAGTCATGTAAGCAATATAACTTGGCATTTGAAGTGTAAATTCATATACGGTTTTTCCATCTTTGGTTTTGCGCGCCAAAGCAAGGCTTGCTTCGGGGATACCTTTTACGTCTTCTTCATTATCAATAGATAAAACAAATGCGTTTGTAGCATCTAGCAAATTTTGAGAAAATTGGTTAGAAAGAGTGCTAAGCTTGGCATCTATCTCTTCAAGCCGTTTTTTTGTCTTGGCAGGCAGCATGACACCCGATAGGCGAAACTCTTTTAAGCTTTCATCTATTACCCTTTGTTGTTCAGGCGTATCGGTTTTTATTGTTTGGAGTTTTTCAAATAATGCTTTATTGTGAGCAAGTTTGGTATGAAAATCTGATAGTATAGGCAATGAATCTTCGTATGCTTTTTGAGTAATATCAGAGTTCATTACACTATTAAGATGGCTAAGTGGAGTAAAAAACAGTGATAATTCTTCATCAAGCTCTTGCATAGGTTTGATTATTTCATTGTATTCAAAAGAACTGTTAGCTATGAGTTTTTCAATTGTGTTGTTGTATTTATCGATTAGAGTTTTTAATTGTTTTATAAAATTATCATAATTTGGTGTTTGAAAATCATTGAACATTTTTTAAAATACCTTTTTGTGCGGATTATATCATAATTTAAAAATTGTTTTTTCTTTGTAGGCATAATTACTAAAATTATATCTTCATTGAGATACAATAACACAAATATCATTTCAAAAAAGGTACAAGATGATTGTTATTCCGGCTCGTATAGGATCTACACGATTTCCAAATAAAATTTTAGCTGATATCGGTGGTATGCCGATGGTAATACGCACAGCAAAAGCGGTACAAAGTATCGATGATGTTTTGATAGCGACAGATAGTAACGAAGTGATCGAGCTTTCCAAAAAGTATGGTTTTATGGCTGTAATGACAAGTGATGAGCATCAAAGCGGTACAGACCGTATTTTTGAAGCTGTTAGTTTGGCCAAGCTTAAAGATAATGAGATCGTGATCAATGTACAAGCAGATGAACCTTTTATAGAAACAGATGTAGTCAGAGCGGTTTATGAGCTAACAAAATCAAACGCAAAAAATGAGTCGGTATTGATGAATTCGTGCTATAAGGTTTTAAATTCAAGCGAAGCAGATGATCCAAATTTGGTAAAAGTGGTTGTTGATGCCAATGGAAAAGCTTTGTATTTTTCTCGTGCAAAAATACCATATCCTAGGGATCATCATTTTGATGAGTATAAAGGGCATCTTGGAATCTATGGATTTACCATGAATGGATTAAGAGCTTTTTGTGGTTTACCTCATGCTCCGCTAGAACATATAGAAAAGCTAGAGCAGCTAAGAGCTTTGTATCATGGATATAATATTGCAATGGTTGAAGTAGAGACGCAAAGTTTCGGCATAGACACCCCTGATGATTTGGAGCGGGCATTGAAGCGGCATATACTATAAAACATTCTCCTGCCGACTTTAGCCTAGCAGGAGAGCAAGCGTAACTATATTCTCATCCTCCTTTTACGGCTTTTCCTAGATCCCACATAGGCATAAATATACCAAGTGCCATCAAGAGTACCAAAAGAGCAATAAAAAACATCAATATAGGCTCTATATAAGTGCTTAAATTGTCAATTATATCTTGAAATTGCATGTCATAATATTCCGTGATCTTGCCTAGCATCAAATCTAGCTGACCGCTTGTTTCTCCCGCTCTTATCATCTGCAGCAGCATATTTTCAAAAAGACCTGTTTGTTCAAAAGCCTCAGAGAGGCTGAGACCCCTTTTGATATTTATATTTACACTTTCTAGTTTTTGTTTGATAGCAGCATTATCAACCATCCCAAGTGATGTTTGTAATGCATCAGAAACAGGAATACCCGAGCGTATCAGTTCGCTAAAAACAAGTGAATATTTATGCATTGTAGAGAGAAATATGACTTTATTTATGAGATAAAATTTCTTGCTAATAAGTATTTTATCCATACTCATTTTGAATTTGTCGTCGTTTTTGTAGAAATAAATAATAGCATAGATGCCGCCTAGCAAAGCTATTAAGATAAGTATGCCGTAGTTGCTCAAAACATATTCTATTCCCAAAAGAATTTTAGTCGGAAGCGGTAGTTCTGTTTGGAATTGTTCAAAAATGGCTTTAAATTTAGGAACAACAACCATGATCAAAACCGTAAAAGCAATGGCCATTGCGGCTAATGTTATAAGCGGATAACGAATAGCTTTTTTAAATTTTGCTGCATTGTCTCTTACATTTTCAAAAATATCAGCTAATTTCCCAAAAGAACTAGAGATACTGCCTGTTCTTTCTCCCAATCTTGCCATGGCAAGTGCTACATGCCCAAACTCTTCACGATATTTTCCCATTGAATCAGAAAGACTTCTACCTGCATCAATGTCATTGCTTATGTCGCTATAAATATATCCAAGTTGTTTGTTGTGTGTATTTAATGCTACATCATTAAGAGTATCATGAATTGGAATTCCCGCATCGGTCATTACGGATATCTGGCGAATGGTAGAGATCTTATCGTTCATATTTATCTTTTTTTTAAATATTTTTTGAAACCATATTGTAAAATCTTTAAATATGACACTCATAGGGGGAGATGTAGGTTCTATATTGATAATAATTGCGTGCGGAAACTTTAATTTGATTTTATCTTTTGCTTTGTTTCTCGTATCAGCTTCTGCGAGCTCTATTTGTTTTTTGCCTTTATGTAAAATAGATACATTAAAGTAATTCATTTTAAAGCCTTGCTACTCTGTATATTTCTTCTAT
>JAFGWQ010000101.1 GCA_016937075.1 Campylobacterales bacterium
ATATCGAAGCAAACAAAAAAGTTCCATATACTCCTCCAAAAGATCTGCCGCGTTTTGCACAAACCAATGAAATGCTTCTAAATGCAGAAGACAGAGTCAGAGAGATCTCTTTATATCTTTGGTTATCTTTTCGTTTTCCGGAATACTTTCAAGATACTGCACTTGCCGCCAAGAGCCGCGGCAGACTGAACAGCTTTATTGAAACATCATTAAAGCACGGGCATTTTGTCAAAGAGTGTCATCGTTGTGGCAAAGTACTTGATTTTTCTTATAGATTTTCCATATGCGAAAGTTGTCATGCAAAAGGCAAACGAGGCACCAGATATGCTTCTGCTAGAAACAAAGAGAAAACTAAATAATTATTTAGATCATAAAGGTATAAGACAATGATAGAAAACGGTATAGTATTTCTGACCATACTGATACTTATAATAGGTATAATCACATCAATAGAAAAAAGATTTAAATGGAAAATATTTGATGTATTGCCAAGTATAGTCATTATATATGCCTTAGTAATGATACTCTCGTCATTGGGACTTTGGAGTAAAAATGAAAATATAGAATCTGTCTATAATTCATTTAAAAACACCCTGCTTCCTAGTATGATATTTCTTATGCTTTTGGATGCCGATATCAGAACCATAGCCAAACTTGGTAAAAAAATGATTTTTACATTCTTGCTGGCAGCAGTATCAATCATGATAGGCTTCGTAATATCTTATGCTATATTTCACAATTATCTCGATGGCAATGAAGCTTGGAAATCATTTGGTGCACTTTGTGGCTCTTGGACAGGAGGTACCGGAAATATGATAGCGGTGCAAGGGGCCTTAAATATATCAAATAACGACATGGGCTATGTGCTCATCTCAGATTCTATAAATTATACATTATGGGTGATGCTGCTATTGGCATTAGTGCCGTTTGCTACTAAATTTAATTCTTGGGCCAAAGCTGATGTATCCACCATAGACGCGGTATCCAAAAAATTAAATATTCAAAAAAACAGATCAGATATTTCGTTATCTTCCTTGATGCTATTATTGGGAAGTGCTTTAATGGTAAATGAAATTGGCAAACAAATAGCCACGTTATTGCCGACTACAGATTTTATAACTCATTATACTTGGATTGTAATAATAGCCACACTTACAGGCATATTTTTTGCCACCACACCTCTTGCCAAAATAGGTGGATCATCTTTGATAGCACAAATGATGTTATATCTCATAGTAGCCCTAATTGCTTCAAGAGCCGATTTTTCAGAATTAGCTCAAGCGCCTCTATATATAATTGCCGGTTTTGTAGTGCTTGTGATACATCTTATCTTTATGATGCTATTTGCAAAAATTTTTAGATTAGACCTATTCACTTTGGGCGTAGCATCACTTGCCAACATAGGAGGAGTAGCTTCTGCTCCGATATTGGCTAGTGCATACTCAAAAGCTTTAGTGCCTATAGGTGTTTTAATGGCGCTAATGGGATATATCATAGGTACAGGTGCAGGACTTATGGTTGCAAAAATACTTCAATTACTCTCTTAAAGATTCACAATAGTTTCACTTTAATACGGTATTATTATAATATAATTAATTAAAGGAGATTTTTTGAAAAAATTATCAATAAAATATTTAGTGGCAGCCGGTCTTTTAAGCACTACATTTTCTTTTGCAGAGGTTTCTGTAAATTTGGGAGTTAATGTGGGAGTCGGTGCAATAGCGCCTGGCTTTGTAGCCGGTGTTTTTGAAATGGATAGACATTATAATGAACCTGTATATTTTTATAAAGGCAGATATTATTATGGCGGGGATTATAGAGATGGATACTATTTTTACAATGGGATGAGATTAGCTGGTGGAGAATTTTATCGCAAACCAAGATTTTATCATCGTGATGAACCTAGGATAATAGTGCATCCTCGCAATTATGTTGTTTTTGTGGAAGATAGATATTATGATAGACCGGCATATTTTTACGGAGGTAGATATTATTACGGTGGGCATTTTAAAAATGGTTACTACTATCATAACGGTCGCAGACTTCATGGCGGTAAATTTTTTTCAACACCAAGAAAGATTCACCACAGACATTATGCCAAACGTGATGATGTGAGAGTATATGAAATTAAAGATAGACATGACAGAGATTTCAGAAGAGATGATCGTGATGATAGAAGAGACAGAGATGATAGAGATGACAGAAGAGATAGAGACCATAGATAATAATCCGATAGAGGAATTATGTATCAAAAAAGATATTTTGCTCAAAAAGTACAAAGATTTGAGTGAGCCGTTAAGCTACGCTCAAAATGATTTTGAAAAAAGTCTCGTAGAAGAAAAAAGAGCCGCCTTAGCCAAAGAAATAAAAGCTTTGGCAGCTCAAATCGACAAGATAAAAGAAGTTTAATTTTATACTCTTCATGGTAGGATACTGTACCAAGTATCCTTTATGAAAAGTAGCAAATGAAAATAACATCTATCCATACTGCATTATTTTGCTCACCTTTAAAAACACCATTTAAAACCGCACTTAGAATTGTTGAAAATCTAGAAGATATAGTAGTTACAATAAAATGTGA
>JAFGWQ010000102.1 GCA_016937075.1 Campylobacterales bacterium
AATTGTTTCGATAAAACCTAAAGAGGTTTTATCTTCAAAACACTCCAAAATCGGAGTGCTTCAAGGACACAACCATAAAACACACACTTTTTTTAAAATTTGAGCCGTTTCAGTTATTCTTTATAAAACGGCTTTGGTTTTTAGACAAGTATAGCATAATTTGGGATTAGTGAAATGGTTTGCAGGGTGGGATTGCTATCCCACCATTTTTATTTTGATAAAACTTCTTTGACAGCCTTGCCGATATCGGCAGGTGATACTACGACTTTAACTCCGGCAGCTTCAAGAGCATCCATTTTTTCTTTAGCAGTTCCGGCACCGCCGCTCACGATCGCACCGGCATGCCCCATTCTCTTACCTTTAGGAGCAGTTTGTCCGGCTATGAAAGCAACTACAGGTTTAGTGATATTTTCTTTGATAAAAGCAGCTGCTTGAATCTCTAGATCGCCACCTATCTCACCGATCATGACGATCGCTTCAGTTTCAGGATCGGCTTCAAAAAGAGGCAATAATTGCTTGTAACTAAGGCCTATGATAGGATCTCCGCCTATTCCAACTGCTGTTGTGATACCAAAGCCCTCTTTGCATACTTGGTTTGCACCTTCATATGTAAGCGTACCTGATTTAGAAATAAGACCGATATTTCCTTTTTTGAAAATATTGCCAGGCATAATACCGATCTTGCACTCTTCTGCCGTGATGATACCAGGACAGTTTGGCCCAATTGTTTTCATATTTTTCTTAGTAGCATAAGCTTTTGCCATTTGCATATCGCGCACAGGAGCACCTTCTGTGATAATAACTGCTAGTTCAATACCGGCATCTGCTGCCTCCATAACCGCGTCTGCAACAAATGCAGGCGGAACGAATACCATGGATACGGTTGCGCCTGTTGTGGCAACTGCATCTTTAACAGTATTAAATACAGGCTTACCTAGATGTGTCTCTCCACCTTTATTTGGCGTAACACCGCCAACTATTTTCGTACCATACGCCAAACATTGTTCAGCATGAAACGTACCTTCGCTTCCAGTGAAACCTTGTACGATAACTTTTGTATCTTTATTTACTAAAATACTCATTACATCTCTCCTTTTGCTGCTTTAACTGCTTTTGCCGCACCATCTGCAAGGTCAGTTGCTGCGATGACGTTTGCTATATTAGCATTTCTTAGAATTTCAGCCGCTTCAGAAGCATTTGTACCATCAAGTCTAACAATTACCGGTACGTGAACATCTACCATTTTAGTAGCTTCCAATATACCGTTTGCAATTCTATCACATCTGACTATTCCGCCAAAGATATTGACAAATATAGCTTTTACATTTGGGTTTTTAAGAATTATCTCAAATCCTTTTGCAACAGTTTGTGCATTTGCTTTCCCGCCAACATCAAGGAAGTTTGCAGGCGTTCCGCCCATATAATTGATTGTATCCATGGTACCCATTGCAAGCCCTGCGCCATTTACCATACAGCCGATCTCCCCGTCAAGAGATACATAGCTAAGTCCGTACTCTCCTGCTTCTCTCTCATCTGCATCTTCTTCGCTAATATCACGCATAGCTTCAATCTCAGGATGTCTATAGAGCGCTGAATCATCAAATCCCATTTTTCCGTCAAGAGCCAAGAAATCCCCGCTACCTGTTTTGATAAGTGGATTGATCTCTATCATTTCTGCATCGTTTTCCATATAAACTTTGTAAAGTTTTGATGCAAAAGAGATAAGTTTGGCTTGCTCAGCTTTATCGGTAATTCCAAGACCAAATACTAATTCTCTCCCATGAAATCCCTGAAAACCGATAGCAGGGTCAACGGCAACTTTTATAATTTTCTCAGGAGTATCGTGTGCTACGTCTTCAATAGCCATACCGCCTTCTGTACTTGCCATGATAACAGGCATCTCTTTTGCACGATCCAAAACTACACCAAGATATAGTTCATCTTTGATATCGGCGCCCTCTTCTATGTAAACCTTTTGAACCAATTTCCCCTCTGGCCCGGTTTGATGTGTAACAAGAGTCATTCCCAAAATTTCATCTGCTAAAGTTTTAACTTCATCTAAAGAACGAGCTAGCTTAACACCACCACCCAATCCTCTACCACCGGCATGTATTTGAGCTTTTACTACCCATATATTGCCGCCAAGCTCTTTTGCATTTGCAACTGCCTCATCGGGCGTATTTGCTATAATTCCTCTAGGTGTAGGAACACCATATTTTGCGAAAATCTGTTTCGCTTGATATTCGTGTATATTCACTAGGACTCCTTCTTGATTGAATGTATAAATTATAAAACTTTATAGGGATATTTTAAATGAAAAGTACAAAATGTGAGTTTATTTTTGGTGCAAATGGTACATATCTACACACTTTTTATGCATCAGACGAGATGCATGTTGCTTATAGCAACGAATGCTTTATGCTTTCGCTGCTATCATCTCTTCTGGTTTAACATATTTATCAAAATCTTCAGCACTCAAAAGTCCAAGAGCTATTGCTTCTTCTTTTAGCGTTGTGCCGTTTTTATGAGCAGTTTTAGCAATTTTTGCTGCATTTTCATATCCAATGTATGGATTTAGAGCTGTTACAAGCATAAGTGAATTATGCAAATATCCTTCTATTCTCTCTTGTACCGGCTCAATTCCAACTGCACAATTTTTATCAAAGCTTCTCATTGCATCTGCTAAAAGTTTAGTTGACTGCAAGATATTATAAGCTATAACCGGCTTAAATACATTAAGTTCAAAGTTTCCCTGACTTGCTGCGATACCGACAGTTGCATCATTGCCCATTACTTGAACGGCTACCATAGTCATGGCCTCAACTTGTGTAGGATTTACTTTACCAGGCATAATAGAACTTCCAGGCTCATTTTCAGGAATTGTAATCTCGCCTATACCACATCTAGGTCCGCTTGCCAACCATCTGATATCATTTGCTATCTTCATAAGATTCGCTGCAAGCGCTTTTAATGCTCCGCTTAATACAACCTCTGCATCATGACCGGTAAGAGCATGAAATTTGTTTGGTTGTGATACAAAACCATAATTTTTATCCATAAAGCTATTTAATGAAGCTGATACGCGCTCAGAAAATTCCGGATGAGAATTAAGCCCTGTTCCTACCGCTGTTCCGCCTATTGCAAGCTCTTTACAATAAGCCAAAGCATCTTGAAGTTGTTTAGTATTTGTGTCCAACATTGCTACATAACCGCCAAGCTCTTGACCTAGCGTCAATGGTGTAGCATCTTGCAAGTGTGTTCTTCCAATTTTGACTATATTATCAAATGCTTTGGATTTTGCATCCAAAGTAATTCTAAGCTGTTCAATAGCAGGGAAAAGGTCGTCAGTGACAGCTACTACTTCAGCAATACGCATAGCAGTAGGGTATGTATCGTTTGAGCTTTGACCTTTATTTACATCATCATTTGGATGAACTAACTTATCTTTTGTAAAATCACCGCCTAATATCTCGATAGCTTTATTGGCAACTACTTCATTGATATTCATGTTTGATTGCGTGCCAGATCCAGTCTGCCAAACTACCAAAGGAAACTCACCGTCAAGCTCTCCATTCAATACGCATTCACAAGCTTTTACTATAGCTTTTGTTTTGGATTCATCAAGTCTTCCCAAATCATGATTGACTAATGCACAAGCTTTTTTGAGATTTGCAAAACCATATACTACCTCGCGTGGCATTTTTTCATTGCCTATCTCAAAATTCTCTAGTGATCTTTGTGTTTGAGCACCCCAATATTTATCATTTGGGACTCTTACTTCACCCATAGTATCTTTTTCTATTCTTACTGACATTTTTATTCTCCTTTAAAAAAATTTTTATTCTTAAGTACTTGTATCATCTTGGTTACAGAAGCCACACTTTTTGCAAATCTAGCTTCTTGGTCTTCATTGAGAGTAAGTTTGAAAATTTTTTCAGCTCCTCCTGCACCAAGTACTATAGGTACTCCTGTCACCACATCACTATATCCATATTCACCATCTAGGTATACTGCGCAAGGATATATTAGTTTGGTATCTTTCAATATAGCTTCAACCATCATAGATGTTGATTTTGCAGGTGCATAATAAGCCGAACCGGTTTTTAAATAACCTACTATTTCAGCTCCGCCATGTTTTGTTCTCTCTACAACTTCGGCGATCTCTTCAGCTGTGAGTATATCAGACAGTGGAACACCGGCTACTGTAGAAAACTTTGGAAGAGGAACCATGTCATCACCGTGTCCCCCCATAACGGATGCTCTGATCTGTCCGGCGCCATATCCGATTTTTTCATGTATAAAATGCGCCATTCTAGCACTATCAAGAATACCTGCCATTCCAATTACTCTTTCTCTAGGGAAACCGCTTTCTTTGAATGCTACATATGTCATAACATCAAGCGGATTTGATACCATAACTATGATGGCATCCGGAGCATGAACTTTAATATCAGCTACTACTTCTTTTGTAATTTCGGCATTGATCATCAGCAGATCATCTCTGCTCATTCCAGGCAATCTAGGGCTTCCTGCTGTAATTACGATTATATCGGAATCTGCAATATCTTCAGGTTCTTCGGCTACAGATACAATTGTATGCATTCTAGCAGCATTTGCAGCCTGACTCATATCTAAAGCTTTTCCTTTTGCAGTCTCAATATCTCTATCTCGAAGAACTACATGATGACATGCTCCATTCATTGCTAAAATATATGCCACTGTTGCACCTACATTTCCAGCTCCGATTACTGTAACTTTTTTACCTCTTTTTATCATTGTTAATCCTTTGTAATTTTAGGAAATATCTTTTTGGCGCAAAACATCACTCATACTACTCAAATAGTATCAATTATACTTTGTTATAATTTGATTATTGTCACTTCAAAAAGTGTAGAGTCTAATTATATCATTTTAGTAACAATTTTCAGCAATATAAATGCCTATATTGTTACCAAAAAATTTATTGATGCTTAGATAGCATCAATAATAGCATTTAGAGTTGCCGATGGTCTCATAGCTGCTGCTGCTTTAGCTTCATCAGGATGATAATATCCACCGATATCTTGCGGTTTACCTTCTACCGACATAAGCTCTTCCATTATTTTAGCTTCATTCTCTTTTAGTGCTTGCGCGATAGAGGCAAATTTATCTGCAAGCTCTTTGTCTTCACAATTCGCAAGTGCATCTGCCCAATATTGAGCTACGAAAAAGTGTGATGCTTTATTGTCAGGTTCGCCTGCACTTCTGCCTGGTGCTTTATTGTTATCCAAATAAGCTGCATTTGCTTTATCGAGTGCCGCCGTAAGAGCTTTTACTTTCTCATTTCCGCTTTTATCGCCTATCATTCTAAGTGATTCCGCTAGAGCCAAAAACTCACCCAAACTATCCCATCTTAGGTGTCCCTCAGCCAAAAATTGATCAACATGTTTAGGTGCAGATCCGCCCGCACCTGTCTCAAATACACCACCGCCTGCAAGTAATGGAACAATAGAAAGCATTTTAGCGCTGGTTCCAAGCTCCAATATAGGGAAAAGGTCGGTTAGATAATCTCTAAGTACATTTCCTGTTACAGAAATAGTATCAAGCCCTGCTCTTACTCTTTTTAGTGTATAAGCCATAGCTTCTTGTGGGGCAAGTATTAAAATTTCAAGTCCATTTGTATCATAATTTTTCAAGTATTCTTTTACTTTGATGATCATATTAGCATCGTGTGCTCTTTTTTCATCCAACCAGAATACTGCAGGACTACCTGTAAGTCTAGCTCTCTCAACTGCTAGTCTTACCCAGTCTTGAATAGGTATATCTTTTGCTCTGCTCATTCTCCAAATATCACCTTTTTGGACATTGAATTCCATAAGTGCGCTGCCATCGCTGTCTAAAACTTTTACCACACCGTCTTCGGCTATCTCAAATGTAGTTGGGTGTGAGCCATACTCTTCAGCTTTTTGAGCCATAAGACCGACATTGGCCACATTGCCCATAGTAGTAACATCAAATTGGCCATTCTTTTTGCAATCTTCTACGATCTCTTTATAGAATGTTGCGTAAGTTCTATCAGGAATTACGGCTATACACTCTTCTACTTTGCCTTCACTATTCCACATTTTACCGCCATCTCTGACCACAACAGGCATAGAAGCATCGATAATGATATCGTTTGATGCGTGAAGATTGGTAATACCGTTGTCGCTATCAACCATTGCGATATGCGGTTGTTTTGTATAGACTTCCATGATCGCCGCTTCAATTTCTGCTTTTTTGTCAGTTGGAAGTTTTTCTAATTTTTTATAAAGATCACCAAGCCCAAGATTAGCATTAACACCGATTGCTTTAAAATCTTCCGCGTATTTTTCAAATACATCTTTAAAGAATATTTCAACCGCGTGGCCAAACATGATAGGGTCACTTACTTTCATCATAGTGGCTTTCAAGTGGAGAGACCAAAGAATATTTTTTTCTTTTGCTTCATCGATACTTTTAGCATAAAATGCTCTAAGTGCATCAGCTGACATAAAAGTACCATCTAGTATCTCTTTATCAACGGCGTCTATCTCTTTTAAAAGTTTGCCGTTAAGCTCTATTCTTACTTTGCCATCACCGTTTTTAATGATTGATTTTTCATTGCCGTAAAAATCATTTGCATCCATATGCTCCACACAAGTTTTAGAATTATCACTAAATGCTCTTAATTTATGCGGATTTTTCTTTGCAAAGTTTTTAACTGCTGCTGCAGCTCTTCTATCTGAGTTTCCTTCTCTAAGAACCGGGTTAACAGCACTTCCAAGACAAATTGAGAACTTTTCTTTTAGTGCTATCTCTTCATCAGTTTGTGGATCTTCAGGAAAATCAGGGATTTTGTAACCTTGGGATTGAAGCTCTGCTATGCACTCTTTGAGTTGTGGAATAGAAGCAGAAATATTTGGCAATTTAATAATATTGCATTCCGGTTTTTGTACCAGTTCCCCAAGATAAGCCAAATCATCATTTTGTTTTTGCTCATCAGTTAAGTATTCACCAAAAGTAGCGATAACACGACCGGCCAAAGAAATATCTCTTGTTTCTACATCTACGCCTGCAGAAGCACAAAATTTTTGCACTATCGGCAAAAGAGAATAAGTTGCTAATGCAGGAGCTTCATCGATTTTAGACCATACGATTTTTGGTAATGATGACATTTGTTTTTTTCCTTTAAAATAATAATATTTTTGTATCTCAAGTGTAACACTTTTTTATCACAAACTATATTATTTTTACAACAAACGAATCTTAATATTAGTTATTTGTTTCCATACTACACAAAAATAGCACAATATACTTGGTAAGATTTTACTACTTAATTAATTCATATACATAAATCACATATACTATATTTTATTTTTTCAAAACTTCACAACGATTCAAGGCTATCAGCTATTTTCTATTTCAAAAACTCCCAACAAAATCGCTTTTGATAAAAAATGTTCATCCACGCTTAAAGTCGTCTCCACCATAATGTCTGCAAGTTTACTTTTAATACAAAGTACCAAAGGATGGTTCCCAGTGTGTTCTTTTGCTAGACTATAGAGATCTTGCAAAAGCATCTTATCTTGGTCCAATAGTACTCCGATCGTGATCGGCTTATATGCTACCGGGGGCTCTTCTATGGTCTCTTTTTCTTTTATGAGGTTTATTTTTTCTTTTTTTGTCTCTTTTAATGTGATTATCTTAATAAGATTTAGTCTTGTATAATCACCGTCTTTTGTAATTTTTACTTTAAAACCTATCGGCTTTGTTAAATCGAATTCATCTTTTAATTCTTTTAATTTATCCTCAAAAAGCATCAATTCTATATTTCCGTGCAGATCAAGCAGTGTTACAATGCCAAATTTAGCACCTTTTTTAGAGATCTTTTCGGTAATATGCTCCACCTTGCCAACCAAAAGTGCTTGTGAACCATTGGCAAGTTCTTCTATTTGAGAACTTAAAGTATAATTTATATCATCAAGTTGAGATCTATATTTATCAAGTGGATGACCGGATATGTAAAACCCTAATGATTCTTTTTCCATCTCCAATACATAAAGCGGTTCATACTCATCCATATCGGAGAGTTCTATACTGATCTGCATCATATCTTGCTCTTCGCCAAAGAGAGACCCAATAGACATTTTTTTAGCCTGGGTTGCTTTAGCTGAGGCATCCAATATCTCTTCTATTTGACTAAACATTGCTTGTCTTGTATATCCAAGCCCATCAAGTGCTCCTGATTTGATAAGAGCCTCTATTACCCTCTTATTTACCTTAGAGGTATCTATTCTGGTTATAAAATCGCCCAAGGAATCAAACTTTCCTTTTAATCTCTCTTCTAGGATAGAGTTTACGGCGATATCACCTACCCCTTTAATAGCGCCAAGACCAAATAAAATTACATCTTTGCCATCTATATGATCAGCGACAAATACCAAATCTGAACGATTGATATCAGGGGCCACTAGAAGAATGTCCATCCTTTTTAACTCATCGGCATACTTTACGATCTTATCTGTATTATCTTTTTCTAGAGTCAAAAGTGCTGCCATAAATTCTGTAGGATATAAGCATTTCAGATATGAGGTATAAAACGTTATCATTGCGTATGCTGCTGAGTGAGATTTGTTGAATCCATATCCTGCGAATTTGACGATCAAATCAAAAAGCTCAACTGCTTTAGCCCTGTCAAACCCTTTTTGCTCTGCTCCATTGGCAAAATCAGCTTGTAGTTTATCCATCTCTTCTTTGATCTTTTTACCCATGGCACGACGCACAAGGTCAGCACCGCCCAAAGAAAAACCGCCTATTGTTTGCACAATTTGCATAACTTGCTCTTGATATACTATAACACCATATGTAGGTTTAAGTATAGGCTCCAGCTCAGAGAACATATATGTAATCGCTGCTCTTCCGTGTTTTCTCTCCACAAAATCATCCAACATTCCAGACTCCATAGGACCCGGACGATAAAGTGCCAACATCGCAATAACATCCTCAAATCCTGACGGCTTTAGTTTTTTTGCCAAATCTTGCATTCCGGCTGATTCTATTTGGAATAGTCCGAGTGTTTGACCCGTACTTATATAATCATACACCTGCTTATTGTTTATATCCTCAATTGCAAAATCTATACGTTTACCGTATCTCTTTTCTACTAATTTATTTGCTTCTTCTATAACGGTTAATGTTTTTAAACCCAAAAAGTCAAATTTTATCAGGTCGACATCTTCTATATATTTTCCGCTATATTGAGTAGCCACAGTATCCATGCCTGTTGGTTTAAAAAGCGGTGTTTTATGCCATAACGGTTCATTTGATATCACAACTCCGGCAGCATGCGTACCTGCATTTCGATTTAACCCTTCCAAGGCCTTGGCAAACTCCCAAACTTGTGCGTATTTTTCATCATTAGTTATAAGCTCTGATATTTTGGGTTCTTTTTTGTATGAATTTTCCAGATCTATCCCTAGCTCGTCAGGAATAAGCTTGGCAAATGTATCAGCTTTAGCATAAGGTACATCAAGTACTCTTGCGACATCCCTTATAACTCCTTTTGCCAAAAGCTTACCAAACGTTATAATCTGGGCAACATTGGTTCTGCCATATTGTGATACAACATAATCTATGATCTCTTGTCTTCTTGCTTGACAAAAATCCATATCGATATCGGGCATGGATATACGCTCAGGATTTAAAAATCTTTCAAATAGAAGTCCATAAGGGATTGGGTCAATATCTGTAATTTTAAGACTAAATGCAACCAAAGAGCCTGCAGCAGACCCCCTTCCCGGCCCAACCGGAATCCCCATCTCTTTTGCTGCTCTGACAAAATCCCAAACTATGAGCATATAACCTGGAAATTTCATCTCATTAATAATCCTGATCTCTTCTTCTAGACGTGCCCTGTATAGTTCATGCTGATTTTGATCTATATATTTTAATCTTTCTTGCAAACCTTTTTTTGCTTCAAATTCAAATAATATTTTGTCATTCTCTAAAGAATACTCTTCATCAGGAAAAGGAAGAGTAAGACCATGTATAGATGAACGCTCACGACAAAATTTAAAATTCGGCGGCGTTGGATTACCCAGTTTTATCTCAAGATTGCATTTATTCACAATCTCCTCAGTATTAGCAATAGCTTCTGGAATATCAGCAAAAAGGGTTGCCATTTGGCTAGGAGATTTAATATAAAATTCATGCACAGAATGTCTTAGACGATTTGGATCATCATAAAGTTTATTCATGGCGATACACATAAATGCCTCATGTGCATTGGCATCTTCTTTTTTATTATAGTGGGTATCATTGGTTGCTATGATTTTAATATTCAGCTCTTTGGATATTTGTAAAACTTGTGCATCTATACGATATTGATCTCCTATGCCATGGCGCATAAGTTCCAAATAAAAATCTTCACCAAATATCTCTTTATATTCCTGGGCAACTCTTTTGGCTTCTTCATATCCCTTGGCTCCAAAGCCGATATTTCTATCGCTTTGATTGAGATGCCAATTGACCTCGCCTTGTAAACAAGCACTAGAACATATTAATCCTTCGCTGTGTTCTTTGAGTAATTGTTTATTGATACGCGGATAATAGTAAAAACCTTCCATGTAAGCTTTGGAGCTTAGAAACATTAAATTTTTATAACCTATTTCGTTTTTTGCATATAAGCACAGATGAAATCTTTGTCTTACGCTTTTATCTCCAATTTCATTTTGGTTATGCAAATAGCATTCCATCCCGATAATCGGCTTGATGCCTTCTTTTTTCATCGTAGTATAAAAATCAATAGCACCAAACATGTTGCCATGATCAGTCATGGCAACAGCATGCATGCCTAAATTTTTCACAGTTTTTGCTAAAGCTTTTATCTTGTTTGCACCATCAAGCAGTGAATATTCGGTATGTAGATGAAGATGTGTAAATTTTGGTTCGGACATAAATATTGGTTACCTTCTATATGATAACGGACTATATCAAAAATGAGTTAAAGAAGTGATGATAATATAAAACCATTCCAGATAATTGGAATGGTTTTATATATCAAAAATAAGAAGATATATTATCTATAACGACACTCTCTATATCCATTATTCCAACCATTTCGATAACCTTGGTAGCGGTTATATCGATAGGTATTTTTTCTTATACTATGATGTTCACTTGACCAACATCCATCTGAATAACCTTCATAATAGTAATTGGTATTATAAGAACTTGATCGGCATTGTCTATATCCTGCATTCCATCCGCTCCTGTAGCTATAACTATTGTTATATTGATAGATATTTTTTCTCCAAATACCCTTTTTTGAGCTACAACCATCCTGGACGCCGTTTCTATATAGTGCATCCCTTTGGCTTCCATAATTGTATCCGTCATAATAGTATGAATCACTGTAAACACCGCCAGTCAGTTGATAAGGAGTACATCCACTCAAAATGAATGTAGCAATTACCGACATAACAACCAAATACAATCTAGTAGATTTCATTTTAGATCCTTTTTTAGGTTTTTAATC
>JAFGWQ010000103.1 GCA_016937075.1 Campylobacterales bacterium
AAATGTTAAAAATGAAGAGGTGTTAGTTGAATAGGTTTTTGTCTACAGAATTGGGGACATTCCAAACAATAAAGCGCCAATGTTCCATACCAAAAGAAGACGGACTAAGCCTGGCAGCATCAAGAATAAAATTTAAGTCGTCTTTAGATATTTTTTTATCTTCATCAAATAGTTTACATGCATGACGAAAGTTTAGAATCTCGAGTAATGATTTTTTATCTATCACAGGGGGTCTCCTTTTTGACCATTATAACATCAAATCGGATATTTTTAATCTGTTTAAACTTTTTTTGACTCTTTTTGGATAAAATCGAATTTCTTAAATTAAAAGATTTTGAAAATCAATTAAACAAGGATAAAAGGTGCAAAATACAGATAATACAATATACGAAATGCTTGTACATATTCCTATGTGTATACATGCAGAACCAAAACAAGTAGCTATCATAGGCGAATCGAAAGAAATTTTAGATGAATTAGCCAAACATAAAGAGATAAATATATTAAAAATTTCCTCTGATGACGCCATAGCTAAACTAACTGATATCCAAGAAAATAGTTTGGATATTATCATCGCAAATGACAAAAAGATGCTAAACGATCCTTTGTTTGGCGGCGTTGCAAAACGTGCATTAAATTCCAAAGGCATCCTCTCGATTTTAGCAAGTTCTTTAGCAAAAGATATGTCTGAGGCATCTCAAGAATTAAAAACATTGGGAGAGCATTTTCGCATAGTTATGCCTTATGGGTTTACTGATAGTAATGATAACTACTCATATGCATATCTAGCAAGCAGCTTTTATCATCCGACAGCCGATATAAATCTACAAAGAGCAGACTTGACTGACGGCTTTAATTATTACAATTCAGATATTGCCGTTGCATCCTTTGTGATGCCCACATATATTCGCAAACAATATTTAGGGCTTATCAAATCTTAATGAGGCTCAATTATGCTATAGCTCTAACCGGCGGCATTGCAGTAGGCAAAAGCTCTACCATCTCTTTTATGTCACTCTATGGTTTTAGATGTATAGATGCCGATAAGATAGCTCATCAGATCATAGAGGAGCAACGAGATGCAATTATCTCTATGTTCGGATCGCATATATTTAAAGATGAAAAAATAGATAGAAAAGAGATCGGCAAGATAGTATTTGCCAACGCCAAAATGCGAACCGAGCTGGAAGCTTTGCTTCATCCCTTGATTTATGATAAAATAATGGTACTTGCAGCACAAGAAGAAAAGCGGAAATTTCCATATTTCATAGATATTCCTCTTTTTTTTGAAAACAAGCGCTACAAAATAGACAGATCGCTAGTCGTTTATGCTCCAAAATCTGAGCAAATAAAACGCTTAATGAAGCGCAACGGTTTGAGCGAAGAAGAAGCTTTATTGCGTATCGAATCGCAAATGGATATAGAAGAGAAAAAACGGCTTGCTACATATGTGATAGATAATAGCAAAGACCTAAAACACCTTCAACAAGAATGTGAAAGAATCCGCGATATTATTTTAAATGATTACAAAGGCAAATAATGACTGTGACCAAATATAATGCCAGCGGAAATGATTTTATCATCTTCCATGCAGAACTAAAAAAAGATAGATCCGATTTAGCTATCAAACTCTGCCATAGACATAGCGGTGTAGGAGCTGACGGCATGGTAGTGTTGATCCCGCATGAAGAGTATGATTTTGAGTGGGAATTTTACAATAGCGACGGAAGCTTGGCTTCAATGTGCGGCAATGCTTCAAGGGCCGTAGCGCATTATGCGCATGAAATGGGCATATCTATAAACAATGAATCTATATTTTTGACCGGTGCAGGAGTAATACGAGCTAAAATAAACGGTGATTATGTTATATCGGATATGGTGCCGCCAAAAATCATAAACCAACATATCACAGAAAATGGTGAGACATGGTGGCTGATTGATACCGGCGTACCTCATCTTGTAGCCCTTAGGGATGACATATCATCATTTGATCTGTCGCAAGCACGAGAACTTAGAAAAAAATACAACGCAAATGTTAATATAGCTGCCATCAAAGAGGGCAAGCTATATGTCAGAACATATGAGAGAGGGGTAGAAGACGAGACTTTGGCATGCGGCACCGGTATGGTAGCATGTTTTGTCTGCGCGCACAAACAAGGCCTCTTATCGCCTCAAGTTCAAGTATTTCCAAAAAGCGGTGAAGAGATAGATATACGCTATGATGAAGGAATATATCGTTTTGGGGGCAGAGTCAGCAAAGTTTTTGTCGCAGAAGTTTTTATATAATGATTAACTAGGATCCAAAAAATGAAAAAAATTATTATATCAGTACTGCTGTTTGGCTCATTTGCCTTTGGCACAGAGATGAAAGATGGCATTGATGAGTACAATAAAAGAAATTATGTTAAAGCTTATAAAATTTTTTACGTTTTAGCCAAGGACGGTGATCCAAAAGCTCAATACAATATCGCCCTAATGTCTCTATCTGGCAAGGGCACTAAGATCGATCATGAAGAAGCTATATCTTGGTACACTAAAGCTGCCGACCAAAATCATGCTCCTTCGCAATATAGTCTGGGGTATATGTATCAAAAACAAGCTAAAACAAATCCAAGGCTTATCAATCAAGCAAAATATTGGTATACCCAAGCAATGATGAACGGCAACAAAGAAGCCTATACCAATTTGGCATTTTTGTATTACAACGGATACGGCAAAGAGATGCTCAAAGATGTACCAAAAGCTATAATGCTGCTAAACAAAGCTGCTTCAATGGGAGATGCTGATGCCCAGCTTAATTTGGCAATTATATATGGGTGGAAAAATGACGTGCCAAATGACAAACAAAAAGCATACAAATATCTAAAACAAGCTCTCTCAAACGGCAAAAGCGAAGCTAGCACTTATCTTGATGTGCTATGCAAAGAGAGTGTATGGGCATGCAAATAGTAAGTTAGAAATTTTTTTTAAATTTACTCTTCACAAAAATAGCTATTGAAACTAATTTAATCACCGCATAGCCGATTATCATGCCAAAAATTATTTCAACAACAAATACAACAAACCAGCTCATAGTAGAAATATAATGATGGACTATCTCTTCGATGCTATGAAGCAGTCCTATTTGGTGGGCCACTATGCCTCCTCCAACGGCCAGCATAGCTATGGTTCCTATAACAGAAATACTTTTAATAAGATACGGCACTATTGCCACAAGACCGTCCCCGGCTCTATTGGCAAACCCGCTTGTACGTGCTTGCAGAAAAAACCCTATGTCGTCCAGCTTTATGATCAATGCAACTATCCCATAAACCCCTATGGTAGTTATGATACCAACTGCAACAAGTGTAGCTAATTTGATAACCATAGTAGTATTGCCTACTAAAGAAAGAGCCAAGACCATAATCTCTAGCGAGAGGATAAAATCTGTCTTGATAGCACTTTTGACTTTACGAGTCTCGAAGTGTTCTGTGCTTAATTCTTCAAGGGTCTCTTCTTGGCTTAGGGTTTCATGGTGTCCAAAAAATTTCTCCAAAACACTCTCAACCCCTTCATATGACAAATAGAGTCCGCCTATTATCAAGATGGGTTTCATAAGCCATGGAGCTAATGCACTGATTATTAGTATCAAAGGGATGATAACGAGTTTATTGAGCATACTTCCTTTGGCTATTTTCCATACGATAGGAAGTTCTCTAGCAGCTGCTTTTCTCTTGGCTTCAGCTCCTATTAACTCACGCAATTTCTCCAATTCTGCTGCAATGACTTGTTTTTCTTTTTCATTAAGTGCTTGGATATTGGCCTTTAGCTCTTCTAGGGAATGAGCTTTTTGTATCTCTTTTTGCAAAAGGCTAGTGGTTGTTTCATTAGTAAGATTTGCGATAGCCGCAAGGTCATCTACTAAAATACCCGAAGACTTGGCACTTGCTACTTTTGTATATGTAGCTATATCATCA
>JAFGWQ010000104.1 GCA_016937075.1 Campylobacterales bacterium
AACCAACACCAATATCTATCCTTTTTGGGTGATTGATATGGTAAATGAATTATAGGAGGAGAATAAGTGAGTCAAGCAGATATTGTCGTAGGACTTCAATGGGGCGACGAGGGTAAAGGTAAAATAGTAGATCATATGGCACGAAAAAATGATTTTGTGTGTAGATTTGCAGGCGGCCATAATGCCGGACATACGATCGTAGTAGGCGATAAAAAATATGCTCTTCACCTTGTACCCTCAGGAGTGTTGAGTGATAGTACTAAAAATATTATCGGTAACGGCGTAGTGCTTTCGCCAAAAGATTTTATAAAAGAGTTGGAGCAATTCAGTAATCTAGAAGGGCGATTGTTTATATCAGACAAAGCGCATTTGCTTTTACCGTATCACGCTCTTATCGATCAAGCATTTGAAAAACTTAAAGGTTCTAATGCGATCGGCACAACAGGCAAGGGCATAGGGCCTGCATATGAAGATAAAGTTGCCAGGGTAGGACATAGAGTTGGGGAGTTGCAAGATACAGCCAAATTAGCCGCTAAAATTATGACACACTTAAATCAACACAAAGCGGTGCTTGATATTTTGGGTGTAGAGATACCAAACGAAGTTGACTTGAAAATAGAATTAGATGGCTACAAACAAGCTTTATCTTCGTTTATCATAGATACTACGCTTTTGGTTTGGGATGCACTTAAAAATGACAAAAAAGTTTTACTAGAAGGTGCCCAGGGAACTATGTTGGATATTGACCACGGTACTTACCCATATGTTACAAGCTCAACAACTATAAGTGCAGGGGCTTGCAGTGGACTCGGACTTAATGCAAAGGATATCGGCAAAGTTACGGGTATTGCCAAAGCATATTGTACTAGAGTAGGAAATGGACCTTTCCCAAGTGAAGATTTGGGAGAGGACGGTAAATTGTTGCGCGAACGAGGCCAAGAATTCGGCACAACTACAGGCAGACCTCGTAGATGCGGATGGTTCGATGCTGTTGCTATGAGACATGCAGTCAGAATCAATGGTGTTGATGGTGTTGCGTTAATGAAACTAGATGTTTTAGATGGATTTAAAGAGGTAAAAGTTTGTACAGGTTATGAAGTTGACGGTAAAGTAATAGATTATGTACCGTATGATCTAGACGATGCTAAGCCAATATATACATCGTTTGCCGGATGGGAGAAAACAGAAGCGATAAGATCTTTTGAAAACTTGCCTGATACAGCAAAGGATTATATACTTGCACTTGAAGAAATGATAGGTACAAAAATAAGCATTATATCAACCGGTCCGGATAGAGACGATACTATTATTAGATAAAGGAGCAAAGCATGAGATTAAAACCAAACCAGACAAGATATGTTGCCACCAAAATAGGGATCGATTTGGCAAATGCCCCTTTTGTTCGTATGCCAAAAGGCAAAGAAGCTGTAGTGGAAGCATGCAAAGCTATTATCGATGCCAATTTGGAGCAGGAGAGAGCCCTTGATGTAAAAGTCAAAGAGCTGCTTGAAGAGAATTTGGAGCAAATAGAGTTTCAGCATGCGGATGAGAGACAGCTGTTTTTCATGATCAAAAAGAAGATGGCTCCAGAATACGGTGTGATCATGAATTATGATGACAGATATAATGATCTGGCTCACAAAATATTGGATGAATTATATGAAAATTATTTGTTAGAATATGATGTCAATGAAAATCAGATAAAAAATATCATTTTCAAATCTTTCCGTTCTTTTGCAGATGCTTTTGAAGAGATAGATGATATAGTTTATAAAAAGATCAAACATATGAAAAAAGATATTGTTCCCGGATCACAAGATTATGAACTGTTGTATGAGAGACTATACCAAGAAGAGCTGATCAGACGAGGGATGCTATAATGAAAAAGATTTCAATTTATCTAGAAAATGGGTTATTTTTTGAAGCTAAAAGCTTTGGAGCTGATGGTACGAGTGTAGGGGAAATCGTATTTAATACCTCTATGACAGGATATCAAGAGATTATTACCGATCCTAGTTATGCCGGACAATTCGTTACTTTTACAATGCCCGAGATCGGAAATGTAGGATGCAACTCACAAGATATGGAAAGTATCGGAGCATTTTGCAAAGGCATAATCGTTCGTAACTATCAAGCAAGACCATCAAATTTTAGAAGCGAAGAGACGCTCGATTCTCTCTTAAAACGCTTCGGAGTTTTGGGGATATGCGATGTGGATACAAGATACCTTACTAAGCTTTTACGTACAGAGGGTGCGATGATGATGATAGCTTCTACGCAGATACATGACAAAGACGAGCTTGCAGCTATGCTAAAAAATTCTCCAAGAATAGAAGATGTGAATTATATAGAGCAAGTTAGCACAAAAACCTCATATGTTCATCCTCATAGCAGATATGATATATCATCTTTTGATTACGCCAAGCCCAATACCAGCAAAAAAATCATAGCACTTGATTTTGGGATTAAAAGAAATATTCTAAATGAACTTACAAATGCAGGGATGGAAGTAGAAGTTGTTCCAAATGCTACTAGCGCACAAAGCATTATAGATAGATACAAAGCAAAAGAAATAAGCGGAGTGTTTCTATCAAATGGTCCAGGGGATCCTTTGATCCTAAGAGATGAGCATGCCAAAATAAAAGAGCTGCTATCAGCAAAAGTACCTATGTTTGGTATTTGTTTGGGCCATCAATTGCTTTCAATAGCGCATGGATATGATACGTATAAACTCAAGTTTGGGCATCACGGAGGAAACCATCCGGTTCAAAATGTTGTTACAGGTGCAGTCGAAATAACAGCACAAAACCACAATTATAATGTCCCTGATGAGATTGCTAGTATAGCAACCGTTACGCATACCAATCTATTTGATGATACGATCGAGGGACTTAGATATAATGATTCTCCTACAATTTCTGTACAGCATCACCCTGAAGCTAGTCCTGGACCGCATGAGAGCAGTTTTATATTCGGCGAATTTTTTGATATGCTCGACTAGGGTTTGATTTTTGTATTGTAAAGAGGAGTAATATTTATGAGTATAGCAATTTTATTTGGCGGATCTAGCTTCGAGCATGAAATCAGTATTGTTAGTGCAATTACTATGCAAAAGGTATTCAAGAGCACAACTCTTGTTAATATTTTTGTTAGCAGTGATAGGGAATTTTTTCTAATTGAAGCTAAAGATATGAAATCTACCACATTCAGTTCCGGCAATTACAAAAAAAGCAAAAAACTACAGCTTCAAAAAGGCGGATTTGTAATCAGCGGGATGTTTGGAGACAAAAAAGTAGATGTCGATGCTGTATTAAATCTTGTGCACGGAAGAGACGGGGAAGACGGGAAGATAGCTGCGCTTATGGAATTTTACGGTGTGCCATACATTTCCCCGAGACTTGAAGCATGCGCGATGAGCTATAATAAGCTATATACCAAGTTTTTTGCTGCAAGTGTAGGGGTTAAGACACTGCCATACGAGCTTTTGAGCAAAACATCGGAACGAAAAATATCTATCCCGTTACCCGTGATAATCAAACCTGCCAGACTGGGAAGCAGTATCGGAGTTAGTGTAGTCAAAAATATAAGCGAACTAGAGTACGCTCTTGATGTAGCATTCGAATTTGATACCGATGTACTCATCGAGCCATTTATGGATGGTATTAAAGAGTACAATCAAGCTGGATGCTTGACTGATAAATGGGAACTTTCTATTATAGAAGAACCTCACAAAGTAGAATTTTTAGATTTTGAGAAAAAATATATGGATTTTTCAAGAGACGGCAAAGTTTCATCAGCAGAAGTCTCCTCAAAGATTGAAGCAGGTATTCAAGAAAGCTTTAAAAAGATATATGATCCGCTCTTTAGAGGCAGTTTGATCAGATGTGATTTTTTTGTGCAAGATGGAGAGATCTATCTTAATGAGATAAATCCAATTCCTGGATCTATGGCAAATTATCTTTTTGAAGATTTTGAAAATATGATCGACCGCTTGGTAAAATCACTGCATACCGAGTCAAATATAAAAGTTGACTACCAATATATTCACTCTATACAAAGCGCCAAAGGCAAAGCATAAATTTAACGATTCTACGTCAAAAATATTTTGGCGTAGACAATTCTTAATTAAATATTAAATATTTATACTATTTTTTTTTCTTTCATAATTTAATCATATAAATCAAAAACTTTCAG
>JAFGWQ010000105.1 GCA_016937075.1 Campylobacterales bacterium
AGCGGAAAACACACCTACAAGATCTCGTATCGTGTAAAAAAAGGAGTGCTTCCTGCAGCACAAAATGATCAAAACGATGCTATCCGATGGAATATCATAGGTACAGGATGGGGAATACCTATCTATAATACACAAGCATATATCTTTCTGCCTGATTCGCTTTCAAAGCAAGATATATCACTCTCCACCTTTTCGGGTGCTTATGGCGCAACAACATCTCAAGCGAGCGCTGCATGGATAGATTCTCGTAGTTTAAAAGTTGCTATTCCTTTACTGTATCCGCACGAAGGATTAACAGTGGAGCTTGCTTATCCGGCAAATCGTTTGGATCAGCATGGATTGGATAATGTTAAAGGCACTTTATGGGATTGGGTATTGGATTATTGGCACTGGGGTGCTCTTGTGGGATTTTTAATCTATTTCAAAAAAATATTTGAAAAAAATACCGGTTTTATCGATAAGCGTTCTATTGCCGTGCAGTATAACTCTCCAAAAGGGCTCAGCCTTCTGCAATCAGGACTTATTTTAGATAGATTTGCCGACAATGAAGATTTTGCCGCAGCCACACTTGAGCTTGCAGAACTTGGATATCTTCAAATCGAACAAAAGACCAAACAAAGCGATCCTATCCTGATACAGACTGATAAACCAATAGATAATAGCCTCAGCGAGGATCAGAAATATCTACTAACCGAGATACTTTTCAAAACTGCCAAAAGCTACACTTTCTCAGCTGGTTCACAATCAAAAGCTAAATCCCTGCAAGAAGGTTTCGCGCATATCAATGATCGGCTTTATGATTGGGTAGTAAGCGCAGGGTATATGAGTGAAAATCCTCAAAAGATTAGAAACGGTTTTTTGCTCAAAAGTATCCTATCTTTGCTTCTTGTGTTTGGTTTGGCAATTTATACGCTCATGCAAAAATATGGAGTAGATATACTATTTTTTATACTTTTTCCTTTGATCTTCGGCGGTGTAGGTGTAGGAATACTTTTAGGCAGTCAACCGTGGTCTTCAAAAATTGTTGGCATTGTTTTTGCACTCGCAGGATTTGGTTCTTTGCTGGCTTTAGTGCAAGGGACAAAACTCACGTTATTTGAGATACTAGCAGGTCCGCTGAGTGTGATTTTGATCTTAGTGATCTTTATGATATTTGTTTATAAAAAAATAGGCAAATTTACTCAACAAGGTGCCCATGCGCGTACTCACCTTTTGGGGTTGGAAATGTTCGTAAAGAGGGTAAAACAAGATGAGATCAAAAGAAGACTTGAACTTGACCCACTCTATCTTGAAAAAATGTTGCCGTATGCAGTTTTGTTTGGTGAGACAGAGCATTGGCTCGCTTTTTTTACAGTATTGAATGTTGCAACACCATATTGGTATCATGGCAATATCCACAACTTGGGAGCATTTTCTTCTTCGGTACGCAGTGCATCTGTATTGCCTTCTTCGAGCGGCGGTAGCGGATTTAGCGGTGGAGGAGGCTTTTCCGGAGGAGGTGGCGGAGGCGGTGGTGGAGGCTCTTGGTAACCTCACACCTATGTCATTATATTAATTTATATTTTCTACGATCTCACCATCTTTGACATCAAATACCACTTTACTGCCTGCACCGATTTTTTCCTCGAGTATGAGTTCTGCAAGCTTGTCCTCTACTATCTCGTATAGTGCTCGTTTAAGCGGTCTAGCGCCGTATACAGGATCAAATCCAGCCTCTGCCACAAAAGCTTTTGCTTTATCGGTCAGGCTGATCTCTATCTCTTGTGATAGAAGTTTTTTGCGGATACTGTCAAATAGTATATCAACTATACCCGTGATCGCTTCAAGCCCTAGAGGATTAAATATCACTATGTCATCAAGTCTGTTTAAAAACTCCGGTTTGAAATAGTTTTTAAGCTCACTGTTTACCGCACTTTCTCTTGCTTCCCTATCGGTTATAGTCATGATCTTATCGCTAGCGATGTTGGATGTCATGATGATGATAGTGTTTTTAAAATCTACCGTTACACCTTTGTTGTCTGTGAGCCTTCCGTCGTCAAGTACTTGCAAAAGCGTATTAAATACATCCGGATGAGCCTTTTCTATCTCATCAAACAGAACGACAGAGTATGGTTTGCGCCTTACTGCCTCTGTCAGCTGCCCGCCCTCTTCGTATCCTACATACCCAGGAGGTGCCCCCACAAGCCGGCTTGCAGCATGTTTTTCCATATATTCACTCATATCTATACGAATGAGAGATTTTTCAGAGTCAAATAAGAATTTTGCAAGTGTCTTAGCTACTTGAGTCTTACCGACTCCAGTAGGCCCAAGGAACATAAAACTTCCTATCGGGCGATTGATATCGCTAAGTCCTGCTTTGTTTCTCTTGATAGCACGAGCCACCGCTTTTAAGGCTTCTTCTTGTCCTACAACCTCCTCTTTGAGCACATCTTCTATGTGTAAGATCTTATCTTTTTCGCTTTGCAGCATTTTATTTACAGGAATGCCGGTCCACTTGCTTATGATACTTGCTATCATCTCTTCATCGACAGAATTTTTGAGCAGCACTCCTTCTTTTTTCATTCTCTCCCATTGCTCTTCAAGGGCATCAAGCTTGCCTTTTGCTGCCGGTATCTGGCCGTACTCTATCTCGGCTGCCTTGCTAAAATCACCATCGCGTTTGACTGCCTCAGCTTTTGTTTTGAGTGACTCGATCTCTATTTTTACTTTGGCTATATCGTTAAATACGTTTTTTTCCAGATCAAATTGGTTTTGAAGCCCTACTCTTTTTTCTTCGAGATCGGCTATCTCTTTTTCTATCTCGCCGATTCTTTTTTTATTTTTGTCGCTCTCTTCCATTTTAAGAGCTTCTTTTTCTACCTGCAAAGTAGATAGTTCTCTTTTGGTTTTTGCAAGCTCGTTTGGTTCACTCTCTATTTGCATCTTGAGCTCTGCTGCCGCTTCATCTATAAGGTCGATAGCCTTATCCGGCAAAAATCTATCCGTGATGTATCTATCACTTAGTTTCGCAGCCGCTACGAGCGCTCCATCAGTTATATTGACATTATGGTGAGCTTCTAGTCTCTCTTTGATACCTCTTAGGATTTGTAATGCTTCATTGATGCTAGGCTCATCTACTTTTACCGGTTGGAAACGGCGCTGAAGAGCCATATCTTTTTCAAAATATTTGCGGTACTCTTTAAGCGTAGTTGCCCCTATGGTATGCAATTCACCTCTAGCAAGAGCAGGTTTGAGAATATTAGCCGCGTCCATACTTCCTTCGCTAGCCCCTGCTCCGACGATCGTGTGGATCTCATCAATAAACAGTATAATATTGCCGGCTTTTTTGACTTCATCCACTACAGCTTTTAGTCTATCTTCGAACTCACCGCGATATTTTGCTCCAGCTATCAACCTGCTCATATCAAGACTGATCACTCTCATTTTTTGCAGACTCAAAGGAACTTCTTTGTTGACTATACGTTGAGCCAATCCCTCAACAATAGCAGTTTTTCCAGTTCCTGGCTCTCCTAATAAAATAGGATTATTTTTTGTTTTACGTATCAGTATCTGCATAGTTCTTTGGATCTCTTCATCTCTGCCGATAACAGGATCAAGTTTACCGTCAATTGCTTTTTGATTGAGATCATCGCCGTATTGCGCAAGAGCTTCTAGTGTCTCATCTCCGCTTTGGCTATCTATACTTTTGCCGCCTCTGATGGACTCTAAAGTCTTTTTGAACTCCATCATATCAACATACTTGCCAATACTCTCTTTTATGAAAGCCTCGCCCAGATTGGCAAGTAGATAAGTATCCACTGCAAGGAACTTATCTCCGCTTGCATTCATCATACCTTCAGCAAGTTCCAGTGAAGACACAAGTGCTCTGGATAATCGTATACTTTCTTTTGTAACTGTAGAAACTGCAGGAAGTTTGCTTGCTATACTTTTGACTTCAAGCTCAAGTGCTGACTTGTCGATATTCATTTTATTCAGTGCTTGAAGCAATATTGATCCGCTATTGGTCAACAATGCCCAAATAAGATGGATAGGCATAACTTCTTGGTTTTTATTGTGCAATGCTAAAGAAACCGATGATTCTATAGTCGCAGTCATTTGATTGGTAAATTTTTCTAATATACTCATAAAAATCCTTTGGGTTTAAGTCTAAAAATATTATATAACATTTAGTCACTTGTTGTCAAGTTTCTTTATAAAAATTATATAACCTTGCAAAAATAACCATATATGATATAATACTATAAAAAAAGAGAAACATTGCAACATTTTAAAGACCTAAACATCTCTCAAGAAGCCAAAAAAACATTATCTATTTTAGGTTTTGAGACCCTAACCCCAATACAAATTGAGGCTATTCCGGCCATATTGGAAGGGCGCGATATAATAGCCGAGGCTCAAACCGGTTCAGGTAAAACATTGGCGTTTGCCCTGCCCCTTATAGAAAAGATCATTCCGCAGCAACAACTTCCCCAAGCTCTCATTATTGCTCCGACTAGAGAGCTTTGCGAACAGATAGCAAGTGTAATAAAAAGCATCTCTATTCACAAAGCCAATCTAAAGGTAGTTACTCTTTATGGAGGCGTACCTCTAAGAGGACAGAGTACTTCGCTTGAAAAAGGAGCAGATATCATCATAGGAACAGCAGGAAGACTAAATGACCATTTGTTTCGCAAAACTCTGATACTTGACGATATCCAAACACTCATACTGGACGAAGCAGATAGAATGCTGGATATGGGATTTTATGATGATATCATCAAGATCACTTCTGCTTTGTCTAAAAAACCGCAAAGTTTGCTATTTTCTGCTACATATCCTGAAAATATAGATAAGCTTGCTCGTGCTATTTTGAAAAATCCTTTAACCGTTAAAACAGAAACTAAACACAAAGTAAAAGTAGATGAATTTGCTTATGAAGTTAAAAACAAAGATGAGGCTATCTTGACGATATTGCGATCATACAAGCCAAGCTCAGCTGTGATTTTTTGCAATACCAAACTGCAAACCGATGAACTCTCGAACTTTTTACTAGACAATGATTTCGATGTAGCGACACTTCATGGAGATTTTGAGCAAAGAGACCGCAATGAATCTCTGCTGCAATTTAGTAACGGTTCGCTCCCTGTTCTCGTGGCTACTGATGTAGCTTCAAGGGGGCTTGATATCGATGATATAGAGATGATCATCAACTATGACATACCTCACAAAAGCGAGACTTACACACACCGCATCGGACGAACGGCAAGAGCAGGAAAAGACGGTATAGCAGTATCTTTATTTACGGCTAGATCAAAAGATTCCGTTGAAGAGATCATGCCAGGTGCTTCCATTTGTTCTCTTGGCTCACTCAAACCAGATAAAAATTTTGCTATGCAAGGAGATTTTAAGACCCTTCATATAGACGGAGGCAAAAGAGACAAGTTAAGAAAAGGTGATATACTCGGTACATTATGCAAAGAGCTGGAGATAAATCCAAACGATATCGGACAGATAGACATAACTGATAAAGCTTCATATGTAGCTATCAGAAAACACATCGCCAAAAACACTCTCAAAGCCCTTCAAAAAACGACGATCAAGAAGCGAAAATTTAGAGTTTGGATACTTGATTGAGCAGCAAAACCCTCTCATCAGCATTTTATAAAGGCTTTTTAAATAAAATAGTGTTTTTATATTCTCTTCCAAATAAAGGTAGCAACCATTATGATAAACAAAAGCAAACCATTTATTGTCTCTAGCATAGCTATTGCACTTATTAGCTTTTATATCGGTGCTGAAGCTCAAGCAGAAAGTAACTTGCAGCAAACAACTCCACAACAAATATCAAAAGACAAACTTGAAGCCTATATCAAATTTACAAAAATTTTGAATCTCATAGAACAAGAGTATGTTGATGAAACAAACACTACTACCTTAGTAGACAAAGCTCTTAAAGGACTAGTTAGCAATCTCGATGCACACTCGTCATATATGGATAAAAAAGAATATAAAGACATGAATATTCAAACAAAAGGCGAGTTTGGAGGTCTTGGCATCTCTGTAGGTATGAGAGATAATTTACTTACAGTCATTGCTCCAATACAAGATACTCCTGCATACAAAGCCGGAGTAAAAGCCGGTGATGTTATTGTAAAACTAGATGATAAAGCCACAATGGGAATGAGCATTGATGAAGCAGTAGCCATAATGCGTGGCAAGCCTGGAAGCAGTATCAAACTTACAATTGTGAGAAAAGATAATCCTAAGCCATTAGAGATCAAGGTTACCAGGGCTATCATAAAAGTCCAATCTGTTTTTTCCAAACAAATTCCTGGTGATATTTTATACATCCAAGTAACATCTTTTGATCAAAAAGTTGTAAATGATGTTAAAAAAGTACTAAAAATGTATCCAAAATCAAAAGGAATTATTCTAGATTTACGTAATAATCCGGGCGGACTTCTAGATCAAGCAGTAGGACTTACCGATTTGTTTGTCGACAAAGGCATAATAGTATCTCAAAAGGGACGCCATAGCGCAGAAAACATTACATACAGAGCGAAAGCTGACTCTAGTGACACAAAAATACCTATGGTTGTTCTGGTTGACGGCGGAAGTGCGAGTGCGAGTGAGATAGTCAGCGGTGCATTGCAAGATCTAGATCGTGCCGTTGTGGTAGGAGAAAAAACATTTGGGAAAGGAAGTGTACAAGTAATTGTTCCTCTCGGCAAAGAAGAAGGACTCAGACTAACAGTGGCTAGATACTATCTTCCTAGCGGCAGATCTATCCAGGCAAAAGGTGTAGAGCCTGACATTATAGTCCATTCCGGTGCCATTACAAATCAAACAACAAATGGCAGCTTGATCAAAGAGAGCGAATTAAGCAAGCATCTAACAAATACAGACTCAAATGCTTCTAAAAAAGTCATACAAAACGGTATAGGCAATAACAAAGAGGATGTTGTTACAGAGGCAGAGATAAACAAAGATGCACAATTAAAAAGCGCAATTGATATATTAAAAGCATTAATAATCACAGCAAATAGGAAATAGTATATGACAAAACAAAAACTAATTTACGAAGGTAAAGCAAAAAAAATTTGGAGCACAGGGGATGATGCTCTGTATATATCCGAATTCAAAGACGAGCTAACTGCTTTTAATGGTGAAAAAAAAGCCGTAGAAGAAGGCAAAGGAGCATTGAACAATAAAATTTCAACTCAACTTTTTGGCTACCTAAATACTAAAGGCATTTCAACTCACTTTGTCGAAATGCTAGATGATAATCATATGCTTCACAAAAAAGCAGAAGTCATTAAAATAGAAGTTATAGTGAGAAATATTGCCACCGGCAGTCTTAGCCGTAACCTAGGCATTACAGATGGTACCGTTTTGCCTTTTACACTTGTGGAATTTGATTACAAAAACGATGAATTAGGTGATCCTAAGTTAAATGATCAGCATTGTTTGATCTTAAATCTTGTTAGAGATGGATCAGAGCTTGAATACATCAGATATATGGCACGCAAAATAAATGTATTACTTAAAGAGTTCTATGCTAAATTGAACCTTACTTTAGTTGATTTCAAATTGGAATTTGGAAGAGATATAAACGATAATATCATCCTTATAGACGAGCTAAGCCCTGATAATTTTAGACTATGGGATAGCAGTACGGGAGAAAAAATGGACAAAGACAGATTTCGTCAAGGACTTGGTGGACTCAAAGTCGCATATGAAGAAGTATTAAATAGAATTTTAGGAGCAAACAAATGAAAGCAATAGTAAATGTATATCTAAAACAAGGGGTGCTTGATCCGCAAGGAAAAGCAGCTCATCATGCATTAGAGTCATTGGGTTTTCATGGTATAGAGGATGTAAGAATAGGAAAGCAGATCGTTATAAAACTTGGTTCTGTGAGTAAAGAAGAAGCGATAACAAAGGTCAAAGAGATGAGCGAAACACTTTTGGCCAATACTGTTATAGAAGATTATGATATAGAGATCGTGCAATGAAAGTAGCTGTTTTACGCTTTCCAGGAACAAATTGCGAATTTGACACTGAGTATGCATTTGAAAAACTAGGTCATGATGTTTCAATAGTATGGCATAATGATACCGTATTGCCTGATGGAATAGATTTAGTAATTGTTCCGGGCGGGTTCTCTTATGGAGATTATCTTCGATCAGGCTCTATAGCCAGATTTGCCCCTGTTATGAAAGCTGTCAGTCAATATGCCTCTAAAGGCGGCAAAGTTCTTGGTATATGTAATGGATTTCAAATACTTACCGAAGCAGGTCTGTTACCTGGAGCTTTAAAGAGAAATACCAATTTACATTTCATATCCAAATATCAACATCTAAAAGTTACCAACACTGATAATGCTTTTTTAAATAAATTTAAATCAGGCGATATATTATATGTCCCAATAGCCCATGCGGACGGTAATTATTATATCGATGATGAAGGTCTAGAAGAGCTTAAAGCAAATGGGCAAATTTTACTTCAATATGTTGATAGCGATGGCAATATTGACTCTATTAACGGATCTGCTGAAGCAATAGCAGGTATTTGCAACAAAGAAAAAAATGTTTTTGGCCTCATGCCACACCCAGAAAGAGCTATAGAAGATATACTTGGTTCAGATGACGGGATAAATATGCTGCAAGGATTTGCATCTTAATGAATATCATTGCGAAGATCAAATTTTATTACAGCTCTTTTGTAATTTTTGTAATTGTCGCATTTTTAATGATTCCATTGATAGCTATTTTTAGAAATAAAAAAAGTATCATTATTCATAGATTAAATCGTCTTATATTATTACTTATCGGTGGCAAATTATTACAGATCGGTACTATAGATCCCGATGCTGATATATTTATTATGAATCACCAAGGTATAGTAGATATCATCGGACTTGAAGCGTTGCAAACAAATCATTTTAGATGGATCGCTAAAAAAGAACTTTTCGAGATACCATATATTGGCTATCTTCTCCGTTTGGGAGAAATGATACCACTAGATAGGGGCGACAAAAGAAGCTTGCCTGGATTAATGAAAGAGATCAAGTATTCTCGCGATATGTTAAACAGACAAGTTGCTATTTTTCCGGAAGGTACAAGAGCAAAGAACCAAAAACTTCTAACATTCAAGGCTGGAACAAAAATAATTGCCGAAAAATTAAATCTAAAGGTTCAACCAATAGTCATTACCGGCAGCAAAATGCTATTTGACGAAGGTAAAAAAACAGCACACTCTAGTAAGGTAGTATATAATTTTTTACCTACCATCGACGCAGCCAATGCTTCTGAAAATTGGTATGATGATGTTGCTATGCAAATGCAGGATATTATAGATGATGAACTTAGCTACAATTATCGCAGTCGGTAGCGGCGGGGCACTTGGTGCCATTGCTAGACTTTTAGTTAATGGTATATCCTCAAAATACTTAGGTCACTTCCTGCCTTACGGTACAATTATCGTAAATCTCTCAGGAAGTCTAGCCATAGGTATGCTATTTGCATATTTCCACCATCACGTTACCCTTTCGCCACATATTAAAAGTTTTTTAGTTACAGGATTTCTAGGTGCACTTACAACATATTCC
>JAFGWQ010000106.1 GCA_016937075.1 Campylobacterales bacterium
AAAATTAGATCTTCATATTGCTACAATAACAGCTTATGATGCATCTTTTCCTTACCCTGTAATGTTCCCAAAAGATAATCCTCAAAATACCTTAGCTGAAGTTGTAAGCCGTGCAGGATTAAGACAGATGCACACAGCTGAAACAGAAAAGTATGCTCATGTGACGTTTTTCTTTAACGGCGGCGTAGAAGAACCTATGAAGGGAGAAGATAGGGTATTGATACCTAGTCCAAATGTTCGTACATATGATATGAAGCCAGAGATGTCGGCTCCGGAAGTAGGAGAAGCCACTAGAAAAGCTATAAATGATGGTTATGATTTTATAGTGGTTAATTTCGCCAATGGTGATATGGTGGGACATACGGGTAATTATGAGGCAGCTTTAAAAGCGGTTGAAGCAGTGGATAAAGAGATAGGTGAGATACTAAGTGTCGCTTCGCTCAATAAATATGCCGTGGTAATCGTGAGTGACCACGGGAACTGCGAAGAGATGTGTGATCTGCAAGGCCATATACTTACTAATCATACAGTAGGTGATGTATGGTGTTTTGTTATAGCTGACGGCATTAAAAGCATCAAAGAAGACGGAGGGCTAAATAATATTGCTCCAACTGTTTTGAAACTCATGGGGTTAGAAGTTCCAAAAGAGATGGATGGATCGTTGTTGTTGGGATAAAAATATTTAATTATGGATCACTTCGTTTTACTCGCAATGACTTGATTTGTCATCGCGAAAGTGATAGCCTGCGAGGTTCTACTTCTTTTATCGCAGCAGTAAAAAAATTAATAAAATCAATGGAGTAATAATTTTTTATGATATTATTTTAAAAATGATTTCAGAGGAATGATCCATGGAAACAAAAATAAAACAGTCAGTAGCTGTATTGCTAGCGCATATTATCAAAAAAGATAAACGTGATGTTGCAAAAGAAGCACCATTGTTTTGTTCTCTGCTGGGAGCTGATTTTGGCTGCAGTCATGAAGAGGCAATATCTCTTTTGGAAAACACATTAAAGAGTGATTATGATCTAGAAGAGCATTTGGATATCATCAATCAAGCTTGCTGTAACGACAAATTAAGCAAAATGCATCTATTGGAGCAACTCAATCATATTATATATTCAGATGAGATAACACCTCAAGATTATGAAGAGTTTGAATATATCAAAAATCGTTTATTTGCTTGCGAGAAGTAAAACAAAATTTTAAAGTGGAGGAATAATGAAATTTACAGGTAAAAATGTATTGGTAACCGGAGCTAGCAGGGGAATTGGAGCAAAAATAGCTACTGTTTTGGCAGGTTATGGGTTAAAAGTATGGATCAATTATCGAAGCGGCGAAACTGAAGCGTTAAAAGTCAAAAAGAGTATCGAAGATGCAGGCGGCAAAGCTGAAATTTTGGGATTTGACGTGAGTGATGAATCGGCTTTTGTAGATGGTGTCAAACATATTGTAGCGACTGATGGAGAGCTTAGCTATCTAGTTAATAATGCAGGAATTACGAACGATAAGCTCGCACTTCGTATGAGCGGCGATGATTTTATGAGTGTTATAGAAGCCAATCTAAAGTCCGCTTTTGTAGGATGCAGAGAATCGCTCAAAATTATGAGCAAACAACGTTTCGGAGCTGTAGTAAATATCTCTTCCATAGTAGGGGAGAGCGGAAATGCAGGGCAAACAAATTACGCAGCCAGCAAAGGCGGCATGATAGCTATGAATAAAAGCTTTGCACTCGAAGGTGCAAGCAGAGGTATCAGGTTCAATACTATCACTCCGGGCTTCATAGCTACAGAAATGACTCAAGTACTCAAAGAAGAGATAAAAGCAGCCTTTACTGCGAAAATCCCATTGGCTAGATTTGGAGAAGCTCACGAAGTGGCTGACGCGGTAGCATTTTTACTGAGCGACCATTCTAGCTATATTACAGGCGAGACACTTAAAGTAAATGGCGGTATGTATCTATAAAATTTAGGAGAAGATATGCAAGCAAGAATATTACTACTTGAAGATGACAGATTGCTTAATGCAACCCTAAAAGATTTTTTAGAAGATGAAGGGTTTGGCGTAGATGCAGCATTTGATCCATATAGTGCATTTGATCTGACATACAAAAGGAAGTATGATTGCTATCTTTTGGATGTTAAATTGCCATATGAGAGCGGGTTTGATATGCTTTCAAAGTTAAGAAATAGCGGAGATATGACTCCGGCTATGTTCATCACCTCCAAAAACGATACAGTATCTTTACAGCAAGGTTTTGATGTGGGGGCAGATGATTATCTCAAAAAACCGGTAGACTTGGATGAATTATTGTGTCGTGTACGTGCACTTTTAAAAAGACAAATTAGAGTCCAAAAAGTACAAATAGGTGAATATCATTTTGACATATACAGTAAAAAGCTTTTTAGAGAAAATGAGGAGATGGAGTTGAGCATAAAAGCCGGGCAATTATTGCAGTTATTGCTTGAAGCAAACGGTAGAGTATTGTCATTAGATGAGATAAAAGCTACACTTTGGAGCAGTGCCAGTGAAGCAAGCGATGGTTCTCTGAGAGTTTATATCACTCAACTCAAAAAGTATTTTAATGATAATATACAAAATATCAGAGGTGTAGGCTATTGTTTGGAAAGATAAAACAAGAAGTTGTCATTGCTGTAATCTTTTTTGAATCATTGATGATATTGTTATGGATAGTATCATATCTTTTTTTGGAAGTATATGGATTTTCATCTTATTCTTTTTGGTTTATTTTGACAGTAATGATATTTGCATCGTTAGCGTTGGGCTATATATTTGTATCTTATTTGCTAGAATCAAAATATCAGATGCAGCGTAATTTGATATTTATAACCGATGAGATAATACATGAACTTAATATCCCGCTATCAACTATTACTGCAAATGCCAATATGCTTTCAAGAACGGTGCAAACAGATAAAGAAAAAGTTAGATTGGAGCGAATAGAACATGCGACCATAAGGCTTAAAAGACTTTACGAATCGCTTGTATATACTATTACAAAAGAGATAGCCCCTGTAAAAAAAGAGCAATTTGAACTTTCACAAATAATACAAGAATGCACTGAGCCTTTTATAGCTCAAGAGCGCAATCAATTTGTATTTGACCTGTCACCGACAATTGTATTTGCAGACAAGATAGGGTTTGAGCAGGTTTTGGAAAATATTATCTCTAATGCAATGAAACATTCGTCTGTCGATAAGCATATAACTATTTTACTTCAATCAAACAAATTAGAGATCATTGATAATGGTGAAGGTATGGATGAAACTGAAATGCTTCATATTTATGAGAGATATTATCAAGGGAATATAGAGAGTGACGGTAGGGGGATTGGTCTTGCGGTTGTTAAAAATTATTGTGATGAAGAGGGTATAAATATCACTATATATTCAAAAAAAGGAGAGGGTACTAGAGTAGTTTTGGATATTTCTAAAATAATTTTTCACGCTTAATACCCGCTTAACATTTGCATGTCATACTTCTCTTACCCCTTTGTAAAAACTCCTAGAAGAATGCAAAGATGAAGAATTATCGTTATGTGATTGCTTTTTGCGGTAGTTTATTTGTCTACATTTCTTTTGGGATTGTATTTTTTATAATTTCCCATTTTACATACAAAAAAAGTACTCCAATTCAAACTCAAAGTGCTATTATGTTTGATATAACGCAATTTCAAGAACCTCAAAATAAA
>JAFGWQ010000107.1 GCA_016937075.1 Campylobacterales bacterium
CAAAATATTTTGCATGTATTTTAATATCAATACAAACTATTAATTCTACTTTTCCCCATCATCATCACCCCAAAAGAAACAATCGTCCCTATGATGATCTGCGCTGAGAAATTGATATCAAAATCAAACAGTGCTTTTGTGATATACGGTTGCAAGAACAGAACCGTCATAAATCCGCCGATAAGCGCGTATCGCACACTTTTCTCATCTCCTCTTTTAGTCCACAAGGCTGCGCCATAAACCCCGAGCAATCCTGCATACGCAAATACCATCACCCCAAGTGCGAAATCAAGCAAAGGAATATCACTAGATCTCTGCCAATAGTAGCTGAGTATAGCCATTAGTGATAGAAGCAGTGCAGATACAAGCACTCCTGCTCTAGAAGCTTTTAGATAATGCTTTTCGCTTTTACCTGCAAACATCGGTTTATAGATATCAGTCACCGCTACAGATGACATAGCGCCAAGAACCGAGCTTGTGCTCGTAAATGTAGTAGCGACCACACCGATAGTCGCAAGTGCTTTGAAACCGTCTGGAAGCTCATGAAGGATATAAGTCATAAAGATAGCTATCTTTTCGCCTGCAAAGCTTTGATTTATCTCATTGCCAAAACCGGAGAGTTCCGGATGCTGATAAAATAGATACAGCAGCAGTCCGATAACTAGAAACAAAAACGCGGTAGGTATGGTGATGAGGATGGATACGATGAGCGACCTTGCCCCCTCGTTTTTATCTTTGCAAGTTAATATTCGTTGTGTCATATCCTGATCGAGTCCATACGCTGCGATATTCAAAAGAAGCAGTCCGCTTATTAATGCCCAAAAGTTATAACTTCCGCTTAGAGAAAAATCGACTATCTTGAGCTTATCGCTCGCTTCTAGCGTAGAATATATCACACCGATATCACCGCCAAGTGCGCTAAAAAGATGATAAATGATAAATAGCGCTGCGCCTATATAGATAATGACTTGGACGATATCAGCCATGATAATAGACTTGATGCCGCCAAAATACGCATAACCAAGTGAGCCTGACATAAGAATAATAATGGCAAATATTATATGAGTTGCTGCAATATCGCTAAAGAGTATCATCGATACCGCCAAAGCTCCGATATATAGTCTGGCTCCACTGGCAAAAAGCCTGCCTACTAAAAACATCACCCCGGCATCTCTTTTGGCTCTAGGGCTATATCTCTTTTCCAAGAGCTCATAAACAGTGATAGCGCCTATCTCATAAAATCTAGGGACCAATACTTTTGCTACTATCACAACCGCCAAAAGAGCAGAAAAGAAGAAACCGACAAATGTGAGATTATTGCCGTATGAGGATTCCGGGGCTCCTAGAAATGTAGCAGCTGATTGAGAAGTAGCAAGTACGGAGATAGCTACTGCAAACATCGGGAGAGATTTTTCACTGATGAAATAATCTCTACTGGTTTTGACCTTTACCCTGCTGAGCCAAACAGATGAAACGATCACCAAAAGAAAATATATACCAAATATCACCCAGTCAATAGTACTGAATGCTGAATTCATTTAGACTCTCTTGGCGGCTCTTGGAGCTTCAGATCCTTAACCTCATCTCTGACGGCTTTCATAAAGATATCGCCCGGGTCATTTTTCTTAGTAAAATAGCTATCATCACGCTCTAGCCAATACTTGGTCTTTTTCATCCTGCTATATTCATGATGACCCATAAGTAATTCGATATTGGGATATTTTGTTTTGAGGTATCTGACCAGATAAATATTTGAAGCTACCTGAGCCGGTGTCAGGTCTTCGCTCTTATCGCCTTTGCCGCCCACATTTTCAATACCTATGCTATAATAATTTAGCCCTATAGTGTGTCTAGCCATCTGATTATCGGGCATCAAACGGTATATTGTACCGTCCTTATCAACAAGAAAATGCGATGATACATTGACAGCCCCGCCTCTAGCTATATCTTTTCTGTCGCTTAGCAGTTTTTCAGGTTTTAATCTGCCGTAAGACGCAGCAAAATCAGGCTCAGCAGTCCAATGCAAAACGATTATTTTCGGGTCTATGGTTATATCTTTAACATCCAAACCGTAATGGCTACGAATATACTCTTTGGTCATCTCTACTCTAGCTTTTGAGAACTCGATAGGTTTTTCAATAATGCAGGGATCTACCGCAAATGCGTTCACAAAAAACAGAGCTAAAAGAGTTAAAAATCTCATAATGATTCCTTTGTATTTTTTGATTGCCAAAAAAACATAACGGCTATGATAACAGGAGGCAGCATGATGCCAAAAAGATAGCTTGGGATATGCAAAATATGATTTGATTGCAGATACAAAAACCCAAGAGCTAACAGCAGATATGCTCCAAGTCGATAAAACGAGATGAAAGCTTTACTTTTTTTGAGTGCCTCAAGAGTGGTTATCTTTTTATCTTCTTCTATGGTCTCTTCTAGTATCGTTTCTTGAGTATCATCTTCATCATAGACACCATGCGGGTCTTCTATCTTTTCTAGCAACTCGTCATTAGATGATACCACAGCGCCGCTGGCTACGCTTTGGTCTATCATTTTGCGATAGCTATACATTGAAGCAAGTACGACCGCTAAAGAGCTAAAAAAACCTATTTGCGAATTGATAAACCAATCTTTATTGCCTGCCAATATACAAAAAAGTGCGATACCTATATCCACGATCAAAAGAGCATTAAGAATCCTGATCTTAATACTCTTCATCATCATCCTCTTCTTTGGTTGGTTTGCGATATGTATATCTAGGATCATTGGCAAGTTCATCTAGGGATTTTTTTTGTTTGGCGTATGCTTTGTAGACATTCAAAAAAGCTGCCGCTATACCCCAAAATACACCCAACCAAAACAGCCAATCATAACCAAACAGATGCTTAAGTCCCAAACCGATACCGACACCGATAAGTACGGCCACAACGATGGATATACCAAGACTTAGATCATCAGCTGCGTTGACTATTTTTTTTAATTTAGGGTCATCTGCCATTTTTTTATCCTTTTACGATCTCTTCCATAGATTCATATGCTGCTTTGATACTCTCTTCTATCATCTCATCTGTTATAGCTGTAGAGATAAATCCTGTCTCAAAAGACGAACATGCCAAGTATATACCGCGTCTAAGCATCGCTTGATGAAATGCGGCAAACATTTGTGTATCATTTTTGAGAGCATCATCAAAATTTCTAACAGGCGCCTTGCTAAAAAAGAAACCGAACATAGAACCGCGCACATCCGTCATAATTATCAATCCAACACTTGCGGCCGCTTTGCTGAATCCATCCATAAGTCTTTTAGCTTTTTGAGACAACGATACATACATTGCAGGATTGCTTTTGATTTTTTTCAAAGATGCTAGCCCTGCTGCCATGGCTACAGGATTTCCGCTAAGTGTCCCTGCTTGATACACCGGACCTTCAGGAGATAAGTGTGACATGATCTTAGCACTTGCGCCAAAAGCACCTACAGGCATGCCTCCGCCTATGACCTTGCCCCATGTGACGATATCAGGTACGACACTAGTGATACCTTGAGCACCTTTAAGTGATGCTCTAAAGCCGCTCATTACCTCATCAAATATAAGCAAAGCACCGTGTTTGTCACACAAAACTCTCAATTCTTTCAAAAAGCTCTCTTCGGCAGGAACCAAGCCCATATTGCCTGCAATCGGCTCGATGATCACACAAGCTATATCACCGCTTTCAAAACACTTCTTGACACTATTTATATCATTATATGTTGCTAAATACGTATGCTTAGTAAGATCACTTGGCACTCCAGGGCTTGATGGTGCACCAAAAGTTGCCAGGCCAGAGCCGGCTTGGACTAGTAGTGAATCACTATGGCCATGATAACATCCTGTAAATTTGACGATATCGTCACGCCCCGTAACTCCCCTTGCAAGCCTGATAGCACTCATTACTGCTTCAGTACCAGAGCTTACAAATCTGACTTTGTCAATATTGTCAAATAACGAGACGATCTCTTCTGCCAATTCGGTTTCTGCGATAGTAGGAGCCCCAAAGCTCAGCCCTTTTTTGACTGCATCTATAACAGCAGCTTCGATACTCTCATCACAATGTCCAAAAATTAGCGGTCCCCAGCTTTGGACATAGTCGATATAGCGATTGCCGTCAACATCGACCAGATATGCGCCCTCACCTCTTGCTATAAATGGCGGTGTTCCGCCAACGCTGTTAAATGCACGAACTGGAGAATCTACTCCTCCGGGGATAACCTTGATCGCTTCTTGAAATGCTGTAATACTTTTGTCTTGTGTCATAAATAAGTCCTAAATATAGTTGTTGGGATTATAACTTAAAAAGAGTAAGAGTTGAGAATTAAATAAGATTGTCACCATGAGCTTGAAAATTTGGTCATCCCGAACTTGATTCAGGATCTCAATGATATGCATTCCTGCTTTTACAGGAATGACACAGAGATGTTACTCTTTAAAACTGCATTTGCCTGTAAATTTACAAAACGGTCTCCATCCTGCAATGCCTACGATTAACGGCAATATTCCTATATAAAACAAAGCATTTCCGGTAATAAAGCCCAATGCAATCAGCACAAGTCCTACTACTATACGAAGCGGACGGCATATTTTTTCAACTTTTATAATATCCATTTTTATGTCTCCTTGATTTTTATAATAATTTAACATTATATAGCTTCAAAATAACTTTTATAAGTTTCTCAGCTGCTCCATAAGTCCTTTCGTCTCGCTCTTTGGAGCTTGCAGCAAGATAGGCTTTGCTCTGGGATCAAGCCATTTTATAATTTCAACCATTTGCGATTCGCTCATAGCAGTACATCCTGTAGTCGGTATATCTTTGATATGCATGAATATACATGACCCTGCACCCTTTGCTCCGTTTGGATTATGATCAACCACAATTCCGTAACGATAATAATTGGCTTTAAACTTCATGACTTCATGGCTACTATAGTCTTTGACTACTTTTGTACTATCAATGACTTTGTTGTACCATTTGGAATTGATATCGTCTATACAATGGTTTTTTTCGCTCATGACCATATACGGATAAGCGGCATTTAGCTGCTCATACCCAAAAGCCTCTTTTAGTTCAAAGATGCCTATAGGTGATTTACCGTCACCCTCTTTTTTGATGATGACTGCATCGGTTGGCGTCTTATGGAGCCCGATCCCCCAACCCATACCGTTTTTGCCTATCTTCACATCTATTTGCTCGCCAATTTGCTGCCATTTGCCATTTTCATATATGTACCTTTGAAGCTTTGCATACGGCGAGCTATAATCATTCGATGTTACCATTATCATTTGTGTATGTTGTTTATTCATATTACCCGCCAAAGTAAAAACAGTAAAAATAAAAAATAAAATAGCGATTACAAACTTGGCCTTCATTATACGATGCTCCCTATATGGATCTATCGTTAAATTATACCGAAATATCAAAGCCAATTTGTCGCTTTTCCCACTGCTTTTGATAAACGGCTCAATGATTTTGATATATTATGTATAAAAAATTACCTTCCTTTAATCTTGAACAAAATGAATCTTAAGAGAAATTCCAACTATAATTCTCATTATGATATAATCCTTAATAACGATATGTCAAAGGAAACCATACTTAATGGGATCAAAAAATATAAAAAAAAGTTTTCTTATTGCCGCGATGGCTATACTGTTGCATGGTTGCCAAAAAAATACACCAATAGTGGGCGGCCCATGTGAATATGTATCTTATGACGGCACAGCGACACTTGAAAAAAAAGAAAACGATACCGGCTTGTTTTCTTTTGTCCCGAAAGATAAATTTCAAGAAAGCCAAGAGTTTCTAAAAAATAGAGAGTTTGAAGCCAAATTGCCAAATGGATCAAAAATAGGCTCAAAATACGATGCCTCATTGCAAATCATAACAAAAGGCACTTGTACTCCATGGATACTAACTATCAAAGAGAACAATAAATGAAACTTCTCGTAAGCGCTCTTGAGCCATCATCAAACCTTCATCTGCAAGAGATGCTTAAACACACAAAAAATATAGAGCTCATGGGGATATTTAGTGCATCTTTGGGAGATCCGCTCCATGACATATCCAAAATGGCTATCATGGGCATAGTCGATGCGCTAAAAAAACTCAGATGGTTTTACCGTGTTGCAGACGAGATGGTAGAACTTGCTGCAAAATGCGATAAAATTTTGCTCATGGACAGCTCGGGATTCAACCTGCCGCTGGCTAAAAAAATAAAAGCGAAATATCCGGACAAAGAGATAATCTATTATATACTTCCGCAAACATGGGCAAGTCGTCCAAAACGGGTTAAAAAACTTGAAAAATACTGCGACAGACTGCTTGGGATCCTGCCTTTTGAGATAGAACAGTACAAAAGCGGCAAAGCACAATATGTCGGCCACCCGTTACTTGATGAGATAAAAACAGAGCGAATGAATTTTGATAAAAACAGAGTCGCATTCCTAGCGGGCAGCAGAGCCGGAGAGATAACAAGACTTATGCCTATATTTAGAGAGGTTAGAAAAAATCTGTCCGACAAAAAAGCTACGCTTGTCATCCCTGCATCATTTGATGATCAAAAAATAGCCCGGCTTTATGGAGATATAAACGATTTTGAGATCTCAAGAGATACACACACGGCATTAGAAGAGAGTGAATTTGCATTTATCTGCAGCGGTACGGCAACTTTGGAAGCAGCGATCATCGGCACTCCGTTTACACTGGTTTATATAGCAAAAAAACTTGATTTTTTTATAGGCAAAAAACTGCTCAATATCAAACTTGTCGGACTAGCCAATATTTTGCTGGAAAAATACAACGGCACACTCCTGCACGAAGAGTTCTTGCAAGATGAAGCAAATGCGGAAAATCTACTAAATGCCTATCGTCAAACAGACAGAGCCAAATTTGCCAAAAGCGCAAAAGCGCTAAGAGATTATCTCAGTCATGGCAGCTCAGAAATAGTCGCGAATATCATTATGGAGCAATAATATGTTAGTACATATATGCTGTGCGGTTGATAGCCACTTTTTTTTACAAAAATTACGCTCGCAGTTTCCGGATGAGAAACTCATCGGTTTCTTTTATGACCCGAACATCCACCCATATAGCGAATATCAGTTAAGACTTCTTGATGTCAAGCGAAGCTGTCGATTGCTCGGTATTGAGCTCATCGAAGGAGAGTATGATACCGAGGGTTGGCTCGAAGCCGTGCGGGGACTTGAAAATGAACCGGAAAAGGGTGCAAGATGCTCGGTATGCTTTGATAATCGCTTTGAGGTCACGGCCAAAAAAGCGCATGAACTAGGAGAAAAGATCTTTACATCCACGCTTCTGACAAGTCCTAAAAAATCTTTAACCCAACTCAAAAATTCAGGTGACTATCTTGCAGATAAATATAACCTCGCATTTATAGCTCCTGATTATAGAAGCAAACAAGGAACTGGGGAGCAAAATATACTTGCTAAACAAGACAAACTATATCGTCAAGATTATTGCGGTTGTCTCTTTGGGCTAACTAAACAAAGAGAGTATCAAGACAAACTTGCCGATGAACTATTTTCTCCTGTCTCAAAACAAGTACAACCAGAATCTATAG